>CAYMRI010000010.1:0-25121 GCA_964392835.1 uncultured Eubacteriales bacterium | reverse complement strand
CCTTGGACTATCAGACAAGGCTCAGTGTTTCGGATGAAATCGCCGAAATTATAAAGAAAGAGGGAAAAACAGCCCTTTTGGTCACCCACGACATTTCGGAAGCCATTTCCATGTCCGACCGCATTTTAGTACTCTCCCGACGGCCCGCAACGGTAAAGGCCGTTCATGAAATAGAACTGTCCCACCTGTCTCCTTTGGAGCGGCGGAAGTCTCCTCTCTTTTCCACATACTTTAACCAAATATGGAAGGAGCTGGATGAAAAATGAATGAAGTTAGCAATGAAATAAGCAAAGAACAGCAACTTTTCCTACGAAAAGTGAAGCGTAAAAATAGATTGATATTATTGGCCCGGTGGCTCATTCTCTTTGGCCTGATCGGCATTTGGGAATTAGCCGCACAACTTGAATGGATTGACACGTTTATTTTTTCCTCCCCGTCACGAGTGATTGCTATGATTGGCTCGTTATGGTCGGATGGAAGCCTTTTCATGCACGTAGGGGTTACGTTCCGGGAAACCATGATTGGGTTTGTACTGGGGATTAGTATTGGGTTTGTTTTAGCCCTTGCCATTTGGGCCTCTCCCACCTTCTCCCGCATCATTGAGCCTTATCTGGTGGTTCTGAACTCCCTGCCAAAGGTGGCATTAGGGCCGGTCATCATTGTTTGGGCCGGTGCCGGAGAATCCGCCATCATCACCATGACCTTGTTAATCAGCGTTATCGTTACCGTCATGGGATTGGCCAGCAGTTTTTCCCAGGTGGACCCTGCCAAGGTCACCTTGGTAAAAACATTTGGTGGCAACCGGCTTCAGGTCCTAACCAAGGTGGTGCTCCCCGCCTGTGTCCCTTCCTTTATCTCTGCCATTAAAATCAATGTGGGGATGACCTGGATTGGGGTTATCATGGGAGAATTCCTGGTTTCTCGTGCCGGCCTTGGGTATTTGATTGTTTACGGCGGTCAGGTATTCAAACTGGATTTGGTTATGGCAGGTGTTATCATCCTTTCCATCTTGGCTTCCCTGATGTATTTTTCCGTGGCAGCGGTGGAAAAAATATTTGCCAAGCGATATGATGCGCAGTGATGCTGGTGCTAGCGGAGCCCTGACAATGTGGTCGGGGCTCCTTGCTTTGTACTACAAATTGTCAATTTTTATGTCGGATGTAGTACAAAAGCCAATTTTGTACTACATTTGGGCACTTTTTTGCGAATTTGTAGTAACACGATACTTGACACACCTACAAAAAAAGCCCCGACCAAATAGTCGAGGCTTTCAATCATCTTTCACAAATTACTTTCTGTCATTTCTCAAGAAGCGAGGAATTACCAATTCATCATCGTCATCATCATCTCCGCCCAAAGCCAAGTCATACTTGCTTCCTGCCGGCTTGGGTTCAGCAGGTTTGGGTTCTTCCTGTGCCGGAGCAACCGGTGCTGCTTCTGCAGTAGCATCAGCTGTCGGTTGCAAAATGTCAGGCTTAGAAACCGGATCGGTATCGAAACCTGTTGCAATAACGGTAACGGTAATATCTTCGTTTGCTTTATCTTCCGGAATGGTAGCACCGATAATGATGTTAGCATCTACGTCAACCGCAGAGTAAATCAAAGAGGATGCCTTTTCCATTTCTTGCATGCTCAAATTACCACAGTAGTTAATCAATACATACTTCGCACTGTTCACGCTGGTTTCCAGAAGCGGACTGTTAACTGCATTCTTAACAGCTTCTTCAGCTCTATTCTTACCTGTTCCGTGACCAACACCCATGTGGGCAATACCCTTGTTTGCCATGGTGGTCTTAACGTCTGCAAAGTCTACGTTCATGATACCGGAGTTGGTAATCAAATCACTGATACCTTGTACACCCTGACGCAATACATCGTCTGCCAGTGTAAATGCATTTTCCAAAGTAATGTCTTCATCAATTACCTTGAAGATTCTATCGTTGGGGATAACAACCAAAGAGTCAACATTTCCCTTTAATTTTTCAATTCCCTTCAATGCACTTTGCATCTTCTTTCTACCTTCAAAACCAAACGGCTTGGTTACTACCGCAATGGTCAGGATTCCTAATTCCTTTGCAATCTGTGCAACGATAGGCGCAGCACCTGTACCGGTTCCACCACCCATACCAGCAGTAACGAATACCATTTCTGCACCTTTCACAGTTTGCAAAATTTCATCATGGCTTTCTGTTGCAGCCTTCTCACCGATTTCCGGATTGGCACCGGCACCCAGACCCTTGGTCAGCTTTTCGCCCAACTGAATCTTAATTTGTGCCTTAGACTTTACCAAAGCCTGTAAGTCTGTGTTCATTACAATGAAATCTACGCCGGTCATACCGGATTCAATCATTCTGTTTACGGCATTACCGCCGCCGCCACCAACACCAATGACGCAAATCTTTGCTACTCCATCTCTTTCATGATCAATTTCTATCACAACTAGTCCTCCTTACATTCTAGTATATACACACTACTACATATAACAAATATATAACAATTTGTCCCATTGTGCAAGATGTAAACCAATATTTTTTATCTATTTTTCTATATTTTTATATTTTTTTACTCATTTAAGGTGAAAAATTCTTTTACCATGCTGATATATTTTTTAACGCCCTTTAATTCTCCGCCGATACCGCTGTTATTTTCTGTCTTTTTAATCATAGAAACAGAATAACTTCTGCCGTATGCAATACAGGAAGCAATATAGCTCATAATACTGTAGGCTGTCAGATAGGTAGGCATGTACCCGGTTTCCACAAAGAAATCCGGTCTTCTGCCATCTATCCCAAATACATTGCGTACCAAGGTATCCAAACCATCTAGGCTCCGCATGCCTTCTCCCACAATTACTACATGATCCAATTCTTCAGTGGGCACACCACTCTGTTCCAACTTTCTTCTGGTTTTTTCCAAAATGCTGAGCACTCTGGCTTCGATAATACCAATAATATAAGAGGCCCGGACCATTTCCGCGTCGCCGGTTCCCACATGGGTCACATAACAGTCTTTATTCTGTCGGAAAGTTTCCACAGACGCATAACCCAAATCCCGTTTCAAAGATTCTGCATCCGCTAAAGAAACATCCACCCCCTTTGCAATATCATTGGTAATGGAATCTCCGCCGGTAGCCAAACAGGAATCCAAAACTACTACACCGTCTTTCAGCAAAATATATTCTGTTACCTTGCCGCCCACATCCAAAATCAACGTGGTACCATTGCGTTCCGGTTTTCGCAATTGTGAATAAGCAATGGGTGTTGCCTCCGGAATCACACCATCTACAATCAAGCCAAGTTTCTGCACACACTTACAAATAATACGCACCATTTCTGCATGTCCAATTACCACATTAGCTTTCATAGCAATGGAAGTTCCTCGCAGTCCGCAAGGATCTGTCACTTCAGTATCGCCGTCAATCACATAGCCTATGGGAACGACATCCACAATGGTTTCATCTTCATAAACCTTCATTTTAGAAGCTTGTCGCATCAATTGTAAAATATCGCTTTCATCAAGTTCTTTTTCTCTGCCATCAAAAGACTGTTCAAAAGATTGCTGCACATAGTTCAAATATGCGCCGCTGATATTGACATAAACAGAGGACACAATAATATTCGCCTTTTCCTGTGCTTGTACAAGAGCGCGTTTAATAGAAGTGGTAATGGCTTCCGGATCTTGATATACCATTTTTCGAACGCCTCTGCAAGAGACGGAGCCTTCCCCTTCCACCTTTAATTTTCCATCCGGATACACTCTGCCAATCATAGCGCAAACCTTACTGGAACCAATATCTACAACAGCAATTACATTGTTCTGATTTTCCATATGTTATCTCCTACCCTACTCCCTTATCATTTTACTCTTATCCGTTTTCCGCACGAAAAACAGGTTGGTCTGACACCGTAAAATCAATCAAACCCTTCTTTTCCTGCACTTCTTCTGTCTGCAGAATCTTTTTTAATGCCGGAATCTTATACTCTATATTATCTGTATCACCCAAGTTGACAGAAAGATTTTCATCGACAAATAACCAAATTTCATTATACTCCGACACATCCGCAATTTCAATATGAGCAGACAGTTTATAAGCATCTTCTTCGGCATCACATAATGCAATTTCATAAAAAAGCGCATTTAACGCTTTCATTTGGTCTTCATTGCCCGAGGAAATCGTCTGCCCTATTTTATAGGCTGATAAATCAATTCCTCTCACCACAGGCAAATCCCGTTCACTGCTGTCCGTATGCACACTGATTACAAATCCTTCTTCATCGGCACACACATATACCCCGGAAGAAAAAATCAAATAAGACGGCGTTCTTTTCGAAAAGCCTACCGTCAAAGTATTGGGGAAAGAAAAAGTAACACGCACATTCTTTAATTCCGGCCTTTCAAAAATAATGGCATCCTCCATATTCTTGGCACGCAGAGAAAGCAAATGATTGGCATTTTGCAAGCCATTGATATTTTTGACCACATACAAAAAGCCATTTTCCCCGTAAGCGTCCTCCAACTGTAGTAAAATGCTGTTTTTCAAATCTGCATCTTCTGTCTCCACCACAATATTTTTCACAGAAAAAATGGGAGACAACAGAAGCAGACACACAAAAATAAAGCCTGCAACAATACCAAGCCATATCTTGGTAGCCGTTTTCATTTTCTTCTTTTGTTTTTCTGCCGGCTTCTTCTCCTGCATTCTGTTCATTCCTCTTTTACAATCTCCGCGCCTACTGCCGCTAATTTTCTTTCTATTTCCACATATCCCCGTTCAATATGTTTTTCATCCAACACAATGGTGGTACCTTCTGCTCCAAGTCCGGCTACAATCAAGGCTGCGCCTCCCCGCAAATCCCTTGCCTGTACCTGTGCCCCATGTAGTTTAGGAACACCACGGACAACTGCAATCCTACCATCTACTTTAATGTTGGCACCCATCTTTGTCAATTCATCTACATGCTTGTAGCGGCTTTCAAATACCGTTTCAATCATGATACCGGTTCCCTCTGCCACCGCCATCACACTTACCATAGGGGCCTGCATATCTGTAGGAAACCCCGGATGTGGTAATGTGCGGATAATTTCCGGTGCCTTAGGTCGTTTCGGGCCAAGCACCCGAAGCCCATTGCCATCCGGTTTGATGGCAGTACCACACTCTCGCAGTGTTGCCACAACCGGCGCAAGATGTTCCGGCACCACCTGTTTTAAATACAAATCTCCACCGGTCACCGTAGCAGCCGCCATATAAGTACCTGCTACAATTCGGTCAGGAATCACCGTATACTCTACATCGTGCAATTGCTTTACACCTGTAATAATAATGGTTCCTGTTCCGGCACCTTGTACCTTGCCTCCCATAGCATTTAAAAAACGCTGTAAATCTATAATTTCCGGTTCCTTCGCCGCATTCCGAAGAATGGTCTGCCCTTCGGCACATACAGCCGCAATCATTACATTTTCCGTAGCCCCTACACTGGGATAATGCAGGTGAATTTCTGTACCTACCAATTTCACTTTTTGCGCTCGAATCACACCTTCATGAACATCTTCCAGTTCTGCGCCCATCTGCCGCAGCGCCTTAATGTGCAAATCTACCGGCCGGGGGCCCAATTCGCAACCACCGGGATGGGAAATTTTGATGCTCCCCATGCGTGCCAGTACGGCGCCGAGAAAAATAATGGATGACCGCATTTCCAACGCACTTTTCTGCAAAATACTGTCGCTGTTCATGGACCCCGCATCAATGGTCACCGTATCCGTTAACCCATCTACCGTCACCGTGCATCCCAAAGCGCGAATGATTTCCAACATGAAATGCACATCCCGCAGAGCAGGATAATTATGTATGATGCTGACCCCTGCATGTAGTAAGGTGGCCGCCAAAATAGGCAATACCGCATTTTTAGAACCTTCTATTACAACTTCTCCTTCTAGTCTTCTTCCTCCGTCTATTCTATATTGATACATACTGCATCCTCCGAAAACCTTGCTATGCGATTCTTCTACATAATATGCAAGTCTATTTCAGAGGGTGTAATCCATATTTTTTCTAAAATTTTTCATAAGTGGCATAACGGGAGATGTTCAATAAAATTCCCATATCTGCCATTAAAAACACCAGCGAAGTACCGCCATAGCTGAAAAAGGGTAACGGCATACCGGTTACCGGCATACTGGAGGTCACTACCGCAATATTAATGACCACCTGCACTGCAATCAAGGCGGTAATTCCTGCTGCCATCAAACTGCCGAACCGGTCAGGAGCATTGTTTGCCACACGGAATCCTCTCCAGATTAAAAGGCCAAAGAGAAAAATCACAGCCACAACACCGACAAAACCCAATTCTTCTGCCAAAATGGACAGAATAAAATCATTATACGGTTCCGGCAAATATAAATATTTTTGCAAACTTCTGCCGATACCACGTCCAAACAGTCCCCCGGAGCCAATGGCATACAAAGACTGAATGACCTGATACCCGGAATCCGATGTATCTGCAAAGGGGTCCAGGAAGGTCAGAAATCTGGTCAAAATATACTCTTTGGTCATGACAATATAAATGATAATGGGTATCATAGCCCCTGCCGCCGCTACAAAATACCGGATTTTGGTTCCCGCCAGAATCATCATAATGGCTGTCACCGCCACAATAATCAGCGCGCAACTCATATGCGGCTGCTTATACAAAATCAAAGCAAACCCACCTGTAATCGCAATGGGTAAAACAAACCCTGTTAAAAAGGTACCCATTTTTCTGTAGTTTTTAGACATAATATATGCCAAAAACATAATCAAGGTAATTTTCAATATTTCTGAGGGCTGAAAGGAAAAACTGGATGTACCCAGCCACCGCTTTGCGCCGTTTAATTCAAATCCTACCAAGGCAGTTAAAATGAGCAAAAGAAGGGTAATGCCAATCAACCACGGACTGAGTTTGGCATAACGCCGATAGTCAAAATTAGCCGTAAACAGCATGGCAGCAAACCCTACAACCAACCAAATCAACTGTCTTTTGAGAAAATAATAGGTGTCTCCGAACTTACTGTAAGCATAGGCCGCACTGGAACTGAACACCATGATGGTCCCGATTGCCAGCAAAATAGCAATGGTAATGAAAATCCAGAAGTCCATCTTTCCTCTGCGGGCCTGCTTATAGGAAAAAGCACCTGTACTTAGCACATTATTCTCTTTGACACCCAAAGATTTGGCCATACAATTCCTCCATCAAAATAAATCAAGGGTTAAAGAAGCATACGCCAGCGCACAAGCCAAAACCGTAACGCCCCAAAATACCCATACCACTTTCTTTTCGCTCCATCCGCCCAATTCATAATGATGATGCAGGGGCGCCATACGAAAAATTCGTTTTTTCGTCTTTTTGTAATACCCTACCTGAATCATGACAGATAATGCTTCTGCTACATAAATAATACCAATCAATATAATCAGGAACGGTCTTTGCATCATAACGGCACAAGCGGCAACGCCACCGCCCAAAGCCAGAGAACCCGTATCCCCCATAAATACTTTTGCAGGGTTTTTATTGTAAATCAAAAATCCAAGTATCGCACCTGCACATAAAACCGCGAAAGCAGAAATATTCGCATTTTTCAAACCCTCCGCAGAGGTGGCCATAGCAAAAAACATCATAATAATAAAGGTCACACCGCCGCAAAGTCCATCTACCCCATCCGTCAAATTGGAACCATTGGTGGTTGCCAGCATAACAAAAATGGTAAACGGAATAAACAGCCAACTCAAATCCAGAGACAAATTTAATCCAAACAAGGCGAAGTAAATGGTGTTATCAATGTCAGTAAAGAATTTCAGATACAGACAAAACAGCAGAGAAACCACAAACAAACCTGCCATCTTCATCAAAGGACTCAATCCTTTTGTATTTTTCTTCACCACTTTCAGCCAGTCGTCCAAAAAGCCGATAAATCCAAAGCAGACGGTTACAAAAGCCAAAGGTAAAATATGCTTCATATCCCATACAAAATATGCTATCAGAGAAAATATTACAATGGGGACCAGAAAAATCACGCCACCCATGGTCGGAGTGCCCTGCTTATGTAAGTGGGACTTTGGTCCGTCATCCCGTTCTGTCTGTCCGAATTTCAATTTGCGAAGCACCGGTATGATAAAATGTCCGATGACTGCAGCCAGTACAAATGCCCCGGCAAATAAAATTAATTCCGGTAATTTTTCCTTGTTTATAATATCGAAAACGCCCATATTTTCTCCCTCTTATCTTTCCTGCAACATTGCTGCAATTTCTTCCAATTTCATGCCTCGAGAGGCTTTTATCAGCACAGAATCTCCTGATTCCACTAAAGAACATACATATGCACCGGCATCCTCTTTTGTGTCAAAATGAATTACATGTTTCCCTTGGACAGCCATACCGATGTGCCGTGCCAAATCCCCCACGGTAACCACATGGGAAATATTCGTTGTCTGCAAATGGGCACCCACCTGCGCATGGTATACAGGGCTATTTTCTCCCAACTCAAACATATCCCCCAACACTGCAATTTTCTTTCCGTCAGAAGGCATATGGTCAAGCATGGTCAAAGCCGCTTTCATAGAGTCCGGCGAAGCATTGTAGGCATCGTTAATGATTTTCACATTCTTAGCGTTTGTGGTAATTTGCTGGCGCATGCCGGAAGGTGAAAAATCACCGATACCATCAATCATGTCACTGACTGACATTTGAAACAGCAATCCTACACAAACTGCACACAAAGCATTGTACACATGGTGTATCCCCGGAACAGGCACTTTTACCATGTAAATTTCGCAAGGGGTGTTTTTAATATACAATTCAAAGGTAGTACTTTGTCCGTCTTCACTCATCTGTATCTTTTTGGCATACACATCAGCATCTGTATTCTCCACGCCAAAACGCATAACGGTAATATGCTCAAAAGATTGAATCTGGTTAAGCCATGGGTCATCGCCGTTAATCACCAGCGCTCCTCCCTGTTTAATATGGGGGATAATTTCCATCTTTGCCTTGCAAATATTCTCCTGACTGCCAAGCCGTTCTATATGGGAAACCCCAATGTTGGTAATCACTCCTACATCCGGTTTTGCCACATTGGCTAAATAGTCGATTTCTCCCAAGCCGCGCATACCCATTTCCGTGACCAATGCAGTATGTTCTTCCGTCAGGCCCAAAATGGTCAGCGGCATGCCGATTTCATTGTTAAAATTGCCCTGGGTTTTATGCACGGAAAAACTTTTCGATAATACCGAGGCAATCATATCCTTGGTAGACGTCTTTCCCACACTGCCGGTGACGGCACACACTCTGCCTTCAAACATTCTGCGACGTGTTGCTGCAATTTGCGCCAGTCCCAGTCTGGTACTTTCCACTTGTATGATTGCAAAATCCTTTGCCTGTATAGATTCCGCCACTTCCTGCTCTACCAGGCAACCCACTGCGCCCTTTTCTTTGGCTTGTGCCAAGAAGGTATGTCCGTCAAAGGTTTCCCCTTTCATAGCCACAAAAAAACTCCTCGGCTCTATGGCTCTTGTATCCGTGGACACTTTGGCAATTGATGCATTCAAGTCGCCGCATATTAACTTTCCCTTTGTTGCTGATACCACATCCGCAATGCAAAGTTTCATTTCAGTTCCTCCAAAATTTCCGCCACCACTTCCCGTTCATCAAAGTGAATGGTTTTGTCTTTAAAAATCTGATAGGTTTCATGCCCTTTCCCCGCCAAAATAATGACATCCTTGGGCTGTGCGTTTAAAATAGCATACTTGATTGCTTCTTTTCTGTCTACAATTAAAATATATTTCCCATCTGTCTTTTTTATCCCTTTTTCCAAATCCAGCATAATGGACAACGGGTCTTCCGTTCTGGGGTTATCCGAAGTGATAATGGAAAAATCTGCATATTTTCCGGCTGTTTCCCCCATTAACTCTCTTGGCCGCTGTTTGTCCCCACCGCAGCCGAACAGGAATACCACACGACCTTGCGCATACCCTTTTACTGTAGTCAGTATATTAATAAAGCTGTCCGGATTGTGGGCATAGTCAATAATAATGGAATAATCCCCATTGGTAGGCACCGATTCCGCTCTGCCGGGCACTTTTACATCTGCAATCCCCATCTTTGCTTCTTCCAGTGTCACATTGCCGGAAAGCAGCGCTGCGCCGATTGCCGCCAAAGCATTATAAACAGAAAACAATCCCGGTACACAGGTTTTAATTTCCGTAGTGCCATAGGGACACTGTAAGGTAAAGCTTACCCCATTCGGGTGGGTCACAATGTCTTTGGCATAAAAATCTGCTTCCTTTTCTATCCCAAAAGTATAAATTTTACAAGTCGCACCCTCCATCATGGTGTTTGCATAAGGGCTGTCAATGTTAATCAATCCTTTTTTGCAGCGTTGGAACAGTTTCGCCTTTTGGAATGCATATTCTTCCATTGACGCATGTTCTCCCGGTCCAATATGGTCCGGACTTAAGTTGGTAAAAACGCCGATATCATATTGGATACAGGCCACCCGGTCCAAATATAGGCCCTGGGAGGAAACTTCCATAATGCAGGTATTGATATTAGCATCCAACATTTTTGCAAACAACAAATGTAAATCATAGGCTTCCGGGGTGGTTCTTTCTGCATACTGTGCATGTTCTCCTATCATATTCTGTATAGTCCCCACCAATCCGGTTTCTATTCCTGCCGCCTTATAAATATGCTTTAGCATAAATGTAGTGGTGGTCTTTCCTTTGGTTCCGGTCACCCCAATCATCTGCATCTTCTTGGATGGATGGGCAAAGAAAGTATCCGCCAGATTGGCCATGGCATACCGGGTATTTTCCGTTTTTAGGAAAGTAACGCCCGGTATCGGTTCCACATCTTTTTGCACCAGAATTGCAGCTGCACCACTTGCAATGGCATTGGCAATGTAGCGGTGCCCATCAGTCACCACACCGTCAATACACAGGAACAAACTACCGGGTTTCACCTTTCTGGAATCATACGTAATATCGGAAATTTCTACATTGTAATCCCCGGACAACAGTTCACAAGACAAATTTGCAACTACTTGTTTTAATATCATACCTTTACTCCGCTCCCGCATAAAAAGTTCTAAAATCTACTGTAATAATGGTTCCTATGGGCACCTGGGTCCCCGGCTCATAACTTTGAGACAACACAGTACCTTTTCCGTATATCTTCATACACAAATTACATGCATTTAATGCTTTCAACGCCTGATTGAGGGACATGCCCGTTAAATCAGGAACCGTTACCATTTCCGGCTCTCCATTGGAAGTATATATCACTACAGAAGAATCTTCCGGAATCAAATATCCGCTGGCCGGCATTTGGGAAACCACTTTCAAAGTTTCATCCTCTTCCCCAACCACTTTTATATTCAAATTCTGTGCAGCCAATAATCGCTTTGCTTCTGCAACGGTCTTTCCTTCCAAATTAGGAACCTCTGTCGTTTTCTTTATTTCTGCAGCATCCTCGTCAGAATAAATTCTTTCCACTTTCAGATAATTTAAAATTTCTTCGATGAGCTTACCTGCTGCCGGTGCACAAACTGCACCACCGCCATTTGGTTCCACATTGGGATGGTCCATAATATAAACAACTACAACTTCCGGATCATCCGCAGGGGCAATCCCAATAAAAGAGGCAATGTAACGACCGTCAATTTCTGTGGTTAAGGTTTCAGAAGTCCCTGTTTTCCCTGCAATTCTCAGTCCCTTAATATAGGCATTGGAGCCGGTTCCTTCAGAGACAACGCCTTGCAGAATATCCATTACTGTTTGGCTGGTTTCTTCAGAAATTACCTGACGGACCACTTGTTTTTCACTCTTTTCGATAATATTTCCATTGCTGTCAGTTACTGTCTTGACTAACTGGGGAACCAACAGTTCTCCACCGTTGGCAAGGGCACAATAAGCAGTTGCCATTTGCAAAGGTGTGACCTGAAATCTTTGTCCAAAAGAGGTAACCGCCATATCCAATTCCGTAGGGTCTGTATGAAAAATACTGGTTCCTTCTCCGGGGAAATTGATACCGGTTTTGGTGGTAAAACCAAACGCTTCTACATACTTGTAATAGGTGGGAACACCGATTTGTACCGCCAATCTTGCCATAACCGGGTTACAGGAATTGTGCATTCCCTTTTCAAAGCTTTCTGTTCCATGTCCCCCTGCATGCCAGCAGTGAATGGTTGCGCCGGGCAATGTATAATCTGCATCACTGACCAAAGTATTTTTGGTAATCAACCCTTCCTCCAGGTAAATGGAAGCAGAAATACTCTTAAAGGTAGATCCCGGTTCATAAGTGTCAGAAATGGCTTTGTTTCTCCATACGGTAGAATTCAAAATATTAACTTCTTCCTGACTTCTGCCCGTCCAGGTTTCCGTGGTATATCCTTCTACGCTGACACCGCTTCCGACAGGAAATGCAAAAGGCTCATTTAAATTAAAGGTGGGATTGGAGGCGATGGCCAAAATCTCACCGGTATTCGGATCCATAACAATGCAAGCTGCCCCTTCCGACACCTCACAGTCCTCCACCGTCTGTGCAATGGATTTTTCCACCAGATACTGAATGGTTTCGTCAATGGTCAAAGTGATATCATATCCTTCTTCCGGTTCCACTCTGGTTTCTTCTGCTAAGGGCAATGCATTTTGCTTTGCATCCACCGCCGACAGAATATACCCGTCCGTGCCGGTTAAATATGAATCATAAAGAGCTTCTATCCCACTCAATCCTTGGTCGTCGGTTCCTGTAAAGCCAATCACATGGGCAGCAAGACTGTTGTTGGGATAATACCGTTTTGCATCTTCATCAATATAGACGCCAAAAATATCTTCGCTGTCAATCCACGCCTGCAGAACATCCACCACATCATCTTCTACCTTCCGTTTGATTTCCTGGTAGGCATTGGTTTCCATAACCTTTTTATAAACTGTCTGATAGTCCAGTTCTAATATTTCTGCCAGTTTCTGCGCTACATATTTTTGATGTGCTTCCACATCCGTTTTGTGATTTTCATCATTTTTAATGTCTCTTGGATTGATGCTGATTCGATACACAGTAGCACTGACTGCCAAGGTGTTACCATTTCTATCATATATGGTGCCGCGTTTTGCCGTAATCACACGGGTCTTTGTCTGTTGGTTGGTTGCCATTTGCTGATACATAGCCCCTTCCACAAACTGTAAATACCCCACACGCACACATAGGGCAACTAAAAGCAATGTAAAGCAAAGGGTAATCGCCAAACTTCGTTTTCGCAACTGGCTCCCGCTAATCCAGGTTCTTTTCGGTTTTTTGCTTTTCTCTTTGCGCTTTCTGCTTGCCACAATTCCACTCCTTTTGAAATAAAAAACTTTAGAAAATATAAATAGTAATATATATTCTAAAGTTTCGTTTTTTATTCTGTTGCCATTTTTCTATATTGGTTTAATCTCCAATTCCCAAAAAATCTTTTATCCATGTGATAATATCCTGTACTACATTGGTTTCCTCTTCTACAGTTCCGGTGTAATCCACCCGGTCTGAAGTGGTTGTTTCAATATAAATAATCTGGCTTTCATTGGGCGCCTGCAAATTCAGCCTTGATTCTGCAATTTGCCGGATTTCCGCCAAGTTAATTTCCTTTTCAATACTTACCTGCAATTGTTCATTTTCCGCAACAATGGCCTCATACTGTTCATTGATATCGTTAGTCTGATATCCCAGCTCAGTAATCTGTGCAAAGCGAAAAATTACCAAAAGGCCCAGGGTAAACAACGCAGCAATCTTTACCACCATGGAAAATTTGAATTTTACTTTTGCTTTCTTAAACCGAATTTCCCGCACTACAGGAATTTGTTCTATGCCTTGTTCCTGTCGAGGTGCTTCTTGTCTTGCCAATGCATCCCGTTCATATTTCACTTTACACACCTCCCGTCTTTGAAAAATGGTTGTCTTTTGTACTTTAATTTTTTTATCTTTTGTAAACGCTTTCTGCGACACGCAACTTGGCGCTGCGAGCCCGTGGATTTTCTTCTAATTCTTCATCGGACGCTTCAATGGGTTTCCGGTTGACTTGTTTGAGCACAGGAACCTTCCCGCAGATACAAACAGGAAATTCCTTGGGGCAGGTGCAAGGCCGTTCCAACTGTTGAAAATAATTTTTCACAATACGGTCTTCCAGAGAATGGAAGGTAATAATGCAAAAACGTCCCCCCTCTTTCAATAGCGGTGCGCCTTCGGTAATAGCACGTTCCAATACTGCCAGCTCTCCGTTCACTTCAATGCGAATTGCCTGAAAAGTTCGTTTCGCCGGATGAGGTCCGTCTTTTCTGGCCCCTTTGGGAATAGCTGCTTTAATAATGTCCACCAATTGGAAAGTCGTGGTAATGGGGCCATGTCGTCTTTCATCCACAATGAACTTTGCAATGCGGGATGCCCATTTTTCCTCTCCATAATCACGAATTACCCGGTACAGTTCACTTTCCGAATAGTCGTTTACAACATTCATGGCAGAAAAATTCTGTTCCCGGTTCATTCGCATATCCAGCGGTGCATCCTGCATATAGCTGAATCCCCGTTCTGCCTCATCTAATTGATGAGAGGAAACACCGATATCCAGCAAAATGCCATCCACTGCAGAAATGCCCAATCGTTCCAACACGGATTTCAAGTTTTCAAAGTTCGTCTTGACTACCGCAAATTTGGGTAACTTTTCTTTTGTGCTTAATAAATTTTCTTCTTTTGTACCTAACTGCTCTTTTTCTTTTGTACTCTGTCTTTCGACTTCATCTTTTGTATTTGTATTGAAATATTCAATGCAATCTGTTTCTAATTGGATGCCGTAATTCTGTAAGCGCTTTGTCGCTGCCGCAATGGCATTTGCATCCTGGTCAATCCCAATGAGCAATCCATGTTCGCCCAGCCGCTTTAAGATTTCCGTAGAATGTCCGGCGCCCCCCAAGGTACCGTCTACATAAATACCATCCGGTTTGATTTGCAGACCTTCTATGCACTCGTCCAGCAAAACAGGTTTGTGTTCGAATCTCATAATCTGCTTCCAACTCCTAAGCTGGAGAATTCCTGGCTTAAGTCTTCCGGATTGTAATTTGCATCCATGTAAGCTTCGTATGTTTCTTTATTCCATATTTCAAGCTTCGTTCCCGTGCCGATGGTATACACTTCCTTTTCAAGGCCTGCAAATTTTCTGAGGCTCAAAGGAATCAGGACTCTTCCCTGCTTGTCTATCTCGCACGGTTCAGCGGAACCAAAGAAATACCGTTCAAATTTTCTGGCAGCGGGATTGAAAAAATCTAATCCGGCTCTGGTTTCTTCCATGACCTTCCAAGCGCTCATAGGATATACCAGCAAACATTGTTCCACCCCTTTTGTGATGACAAACTGTTCACCCAACTCCTCTTTTAACTTGGTAGGAACAATCAGTCTGCCTTTTGCATCCAAATTGTTCTGAAATTCACCGGTTAACATGTTTTCTTCTTTCTTTACTCCACTTTACTACCATTTTGGTACTACTTTACTACCACTTTAGCTATATAATAAACCCTTGCATGAAAGAATGCAAGGGTTTTTTTCGTTTTTTCATAAAAATATTTTGAGAGTATCAGAAAAATCAGTATAACTTACCACTAAAACCTACCATTTTACCACCATGGCCGTTTGAACAGCAAAGCGCAATCAGTTATCGTATAAGAAAACCCTATGTTCCTCTGAAACATAGGGTTTTCTTTTTATTCTTCGTCAAAAAATCCTCCACTTCGTCGTCTGGCGGATACACTCAGCACCACACCCAATGAGAAGAAACTGGTAATCAAAGCACTACCGCCTTTGCTGATAAAAGGCAACGGCAAACCTGTAATGGGCATAATACCAATATTCATACCGATATTTTCCCAGAAGTGGAACAGGAACATAGCGCAGATGCCAATGGCCAAATACTGTCCAAAATAATCCGATGCTTTCATGGAAACCTGTATCATGCGCAATATAAATATTAAAAATAATATGACAACCAACATGGAGCCCACAAATCCCAGCTCTTCCCCAATAACAGAAAACACAAAGTCAGAATCTTTTACCGGTAACCATCCGGCATTATTTACCGGACCATTTCCCAATCCCTTTCCGGTCAATTGTCCGGAACCAATGGCATATTTTGCCCATTTCGCTTGAAAGCCCGCACCTTGGGGGTCTAACTCCGGATTGATAAAAGATAAAATACGGTTCATTCTCTCAGGGGATTTGGACAGTATAAATTTCCAGAAAAACGGAAAAGCAATGGCACCAACCAACACCGTGCCAAAGATATAACGGAGCTGAATGCCGGCTACAAAAATCATGACCACAAAGATAAACAGGAAAACCAACGCCGTTCCAAGGTCCCCCTGCAAAAGCACAAGACCCAAAGGAATGATACAAAAGAAGGCGATTCGAAATACATTATACCAGAGCCGGCCTTTGTCCAGCTTCATATCTTCCAGACAAACTGCAACCATTATAATGGTAGCCAGTTTCATCAATTCCGATGGTTGATAAGTAACAATGCCCAAGTCAAGCCAGTTTCTGTTACCAAACTGCTCAATTCCCAGGGGTGTGTACACCAAAAGCATGGCAAGCAGGTTACCCGCATAAAAGAAAATTGCAATATGCCGAAACACAATATAGTCCACACAGCTCAATGCAATAGCAATGGCCGCACCCAAAAGAGCACCACCGATTTGCACAATAAAAGTTCTGGTAATCACTTCATCCAAATACCCTAACATGGCGCTGGGCAAAATGACCAATCCAATAATGGTCAGTCCGATTACCGACGCAAACAATATGTAGTCAAATTTCAGCCACATATTAGGCCGCTTTGCACGATCTAATTCGTATCTGTCACTCCGGGTCACTTACGTCTTCCTCTTCTACAGACTCTTCTGCCACTTCCTCGTTCACTTCTTCAGTCACTTCTTCCGCAGTTTCTTCTACGGTATCCTCTGCTGCTTTCTTTCCAAACCACTTACTCTTTTTAGGAGCTGCAGCCTCTTGTGCCAGCTTTTCAGCCAATACTTTTGCCGCATCGTCAGCAATCTTGTGGGCCGGACCTTTCTTCAAGAACCGCAAATACACAAAGATTGCGCCGAATACAACTACCAAAGCAATAGACAGCCAGAAAGAAACCCGCTGATTGCCGATGAGTAACGCATCATCTCCACGAATATACTCCATAAAGGTTCTTTCAATTCCGTATCCTGCAAAATACAGGCACATGAGTTCACCGGTATTCTTCCACAACTTCTTGCGATAAATCATAATAAAAACAAACAGCAATAAACACCATATGGATTCATAAAGGAAATTGGGGTGTACAGTGCCTGCAATCCCACTGCCGGACATCCCCCAAGGCAATGTGGTTTCTTTTCCATAGGCTTCCTGGTTGATAAAATTACCCCAACGGCCGATTCCCTGCCCAATCAGTACATAAGGCATAGCGAAATCCAGCAAGTTCCAAAAGCTTTGCTTCTTCACCTTTGTAGCAATGGCAACCGCTAAAATAGCAGCAATCACCCCGCCGTAAATCGCCAATCCACCGCTTCGAATATCAAAGATACTCCATAAATCGTTGGCATATTCTTCCCACTTAAAGGCAACGAAATACAATCTGGCGCCAACCACCGCTGCCGGCATTGCCACAATAATATAAGTTAACAAATCATCTTGCGAAATACCGAATCTTTCACAGGAACGAAGTCCCAGAATGACCGCCAGTAAAAAGCCAAGTGCAATCAAAACCCCATACCAGTAAATGGTAAAGTTTTCTCCGATGGTAATTCCTCTTTGTACATTTTCAAAAACAAGCCCCAGGCCTTCAAATGCAATCCACGGTTCCTGCATAGCTGTTACCTCCGATTTCCTGCAGAATTAACGCACAACGGAAAGGGTCGCTTTCTGCAAATCCAAATGTGTCCACTGCCCAAGTACGCTATTAAAATCAATTTTATCATAAAGAGAAAAATAGTCAATTGCCGTAACTCCCATGAGGCTCAGGCTGGTATACAACCGGCAAATCCCTTCCACAGAATTAAACCGCTTTACAAAACTACCATAACTGCTGTTTTTGATTCGCTGAAAATCCTTTTGGGAAATGGCGCCCTTGGCAGCCTGTTCCACCCGTTTTGCGATTTTTTCCATAACAGCCTTGGGATCTTTGGATTCGCCACCCAAAGCAGAAAAGGCATAACTTCGCTCCAGCTCATAGGTGTTGTAAAAACTGTCATTAATCAGCCCTTCGTTATAAAGGGTCTCGTAAAAATCAGAGCTTTTTCCGAAAAGTAGTTCATGGAGCATCTGCAGTTCCACTTCTTTTTTGCACATTTCCAATGGTGTACCCGTCAAATCCGTATCTTTATAACCAATCATAAATTGTGGCATATACACATCCATGTGTTTTTCCGTATACGCCCGGCAAATAGTTGCCGGCTCCGTCTGTATCACAGGCACCAAACCGGTAGCACTTCCCTGTACCCACTGCGGTTCCACCGATTCATTGACAATCTTTTCTATGGTTTCCGGTGCTTCGTCCCCAACCACAACCAAAACCATATTGTTCGGCGTATAGAAGGTGTGGTACATCTGATACAATATTTCCGGTGTAATCTTAGAAATGGATTCAATGGACCCGGCAATGTCATTGCGCACCGGATGCACTTGATAAAGCCCACGCAGCATATTCATATAGACCACAGAATCCGGATTGTCCAGATACATATTGATTTCCTGGCCAATAATGCCTTTTTCCTTTTCTACATTTTCCGTTGTTAAATAGGGGTTCTGCACATAATGCAGCAAAAGCCGTAAACATTCTTCAAAATGAGAAGCACAGGAAAACAAATAAGATGTTTGTGTGGTGCTGGTAAAAGCATTTGGTCTTGCCCCCAACTTGGCATACAAGGCATCCACACTGCCTTCCGGCTGTTCAAACAGCTTATGCTCTAAAAAGTGTGCAATCCCTGCAGGGGCTTCCCACACTTCCCCCGTCTGTTCTTTTCGAAAAAACATATCGGCAGAGCCATAGTTTGTTGTAAACATGGCATATCGTTCCTGAAATCCCGGTTTCGGCACAAACACCACCGTTAATCCCGATTTATGTTGAAATTGATATTCCCGCTCCATTTATGCCTCCTCCATCGCCGTTAAAAAATATACCGTATCCAGCCCAATGCGCTGTGCCACCTGTACCACTTCTTCTTTGGTCACCTGTCGCATTTTGGCAGTCAAATCATCCAAATCTCCCTGCACACCGCAAATGGTCTGTCCCAGGAAAAATTCTGCCTGGGTCCTTTGTTTATCCTTCATCTGGCAAATTGCATCCAGATAAGAATTGATGGCAGCATTGAATTCTTTTTCAGAAATATCCCCCTGCTGAATTGCTTCCAACTGATTCAAAATCAATTTTTGTGCTTTTTCCTTGTTGCCCACATCAATGCCTGCCGCAACCAGCATTACCCCTTTAAACTTATCTATTCTGGAATAGGCATAATAGGCAAGACTTTCCTTTTCCCGCACGTTTTGAAAAAGCTTTGACTCAATACCGCCGCCCAGAATCATGTTGCAAGTAGTAAGTGCCGGATACAATGGGTCATTGGCACAGGTCTGGGTCCGAAACCCCAGGCATAATTTCCCTTGAATCACACGCATAGGCTCTGTCACTTCTTTTACGGCACCCTGTACCGGCAAAATGGTGCCGGACTTTGGCAGTCCATCCGGTGCCTCAGCGGCCAATCCTATTTTTTCACAGCAAGATGCTACATAATCCAAATCTTCCCGGCTCACATTTCCCGTCACATAAACCGCCAAAGGCAGTTTTTTCAAAAACACATTTTTATAATAATCGTACAACCCTTCCGATGTAATAGACCGCACCACATCTTCTTTTCCCATTTCATCCACACTGTAGGGCTCTGTAGCACACATGGTTTCCATGCACCGGTAGTTGGCATAAAAGGATTTATCATTGATCTTACTTGCAATCAAATTGCACAGGTTTTCCTTTTCCTGTTCCACATACTCCTGTTTAAAAATATCGTTTTCCATGCACGGCTGTGTTATCATTTCAAACAGCAAATCCACTGCCTTTTGAAACAGCGCCGGTTCCTCTTTCACATAGCGGTTTTCCAAGACAGATACCGTAAAGCTTGCCACCTGCACTTCCCCTTTTTTATCCACATCCGCATAAATGCCGGTATCATAAAGTTCCTGGCATCGGATATTAATTGCCTTTGCCGTGGGATATTTTTTTGTACCCCGCCGCAGCACCAAAGGAATCAGTGCATTATAAGAGGCTCTTTCCTCCGTCAATGTATCGCAAAAGAAAAAATTTACCGTCTTGGTATTAAATTTTGTATCCCGTACGGGAATGATTGTAACTTTTGATTGTGCCATTTTTCTCATTCTCCTCTTACTTTCTCAAAGCGCATTGAAAAATTCTCTTGCCGTCCGAATATCCTGATTGATTTGTCGACACAACGCCTCTTTATTTTCAAATTTTCTCTCATCTCTGAGTTTAGCCATAAAAAATACTTCTATGCGCTTTCCGTAAAGGTTGCCTTCCCGTTCAAAAATATGGGTTTCGCAGCTGGTTTTTTGTAACGCCCCAAACGTAGGATTGTGCCCCACATTGGTAATGCTGTTATACACTTGGCCATCTAAAATGGTGCAGGTAACATATACACCCGCTTGCGGCAGCACCAAATATTCCTCCGGGATAATGTTGGCAGTAGGAAACCCAATGGCAGTGCCGATTTGCCGACCCATTTCCACCGTTCCGTAAACGGAATAATACCGACCGGTGCAGAGGCGTACCCGGTCCACCTTTCCTTCGTGAATATACCGGCGAATCAGCGTACTGCTGACCGTGGTATCATCCAGTTGAATCGGCGGCACCACAACCACTTCAAAGCCGTATTGTTTTCCAAGTTGCTGCATATCTACTGCTGTCCCCTGCCCTTTGCTGCCAAAGGAATAATTAAACCCAATGACCACCAAGCCAACATGAAAGCGCTCTATTAAAATTTCTGTTACAAATTGTTCCGGAGATAAAGCCGCATATTCTAAAGTGAAATTTTCTAAATATAAATAATCCAGTTGCGTCCTGGAAAGCAACTGAATCTTCTTTTCCATGGTAAGAATCTGGGGTGTCTTCACCTTGCCGCTGAGTATATTTTCCGTATGCACTTCAAAAGTATACAACATGGAATCCATGTTTTTTTCTTCGCAGGCAGTCAGCAAATGAGAAAGCAATGACATATGCCCTATGTGCAGGCCGTCAAAATTGCCAAGTCCAATCGCCAGTTTTTTGTCATTCTGCTTTTGCCATTTGCGAATCACTTTCATACTGCTGTCTCCTATTTTTGAAAAATACGATATCCCTTTAATATCATACCTTGTGTGTCTCGCATTGCTTTCCCTACGGCACAAAAGGTTCCTTCTGCATCATAAATCCGCACATAAGTCCCTTCTCCAAAAGAGGGCTGTTGTCCTTTGGGCAGTAAATAAAGCCGAATGGGAATCCCATTTAAAATTCGTTTTAAATTCACCGTATCAAAAGTAGCCTCCGGGCAATTGAAAAACGCCTTGTCCATAGGCTGCATTGCCGTATGCAAAAGGCCTTGCTGCGCTAATTGCTCCAATTGTTCGATGGTGTATGCCTCTTGGGCCGTAAACTGTCCGGCTCTGATTCGTTTGAGGGCCTTCATATGTGCCACACTGCCTGCTCGCAAGCCAATATCGTGGCAAAGGGTTCTAATGTAGGTGCCTTTGGAACAATGCATTTCCAACACAGCTTCTTCTACCAGTCCTGCAGCATTGACCGCAGCATCCACCAATCGGATACCAAACACTTCAATTTCCCTGGGTTCCGGGCCTTGTACCACTTTTCCTGTACGGGCCAGCTCATAATATTTTTTACCATTTACTTTTAACGCACTATAAAGCGGTGGGGTTTGCAATTGTTTCCCTTGAAAGGTTTCCAACAATTGTTTTAACTGTTGTGCAGAAATTCGTACATCAGAAGTTTGTGTCGTCTGCCCGGTAGCATCCTGGGTATCTGTCATGGTACCGAAGCAAATGGTGGCAATATACACTTTGTCCTTCTCCGTCATGTACTCCACACATTTCAGGGCCTCTCCAACACAAATAGCCAGTACCCCCTCTGCCTGGGGGTCCAATGTCCCTGTATGCCCGATTTTTCTGGTATTTGTCAATCGTCGCATAATAGAAACGACATCAAACGATGTCATTCCCAGTGGCTTATACACATTAAAAATACCATTATACATCACTTAAATCACAGCCTCCAGCTTTGGCAGCAAAGCCGCTTTCAGCTCTTCATAACTACCCGCAAAAGAAGCCCCTGCAGCCCTAATATGACCGCCGCCGCCAAAATTTGCAGCAATGCAGGCCACATCCACATAGGATTTTGCCCGCATACTGATTTTCAGCACTTCTTCTCTATTTTTCACAAAAACCCCTACTTCTACCCCTTCAATGTTGCGCAAATAATCCGTGATACCTTCTGCATCTTCTTCCACAGCACCACATTTTTCAAACACATCTTCCGGCAAATAGCAGATACATACTTTATTTTGCAGGAAAAATTCTGCACGTTTGATGATTTCGCCGTTCAGTAAAAAACGGCCTCTCGTCATATTATCAAACACATTTTGGGAAACCTTGGAAGGACAAATGCCATAGGGCAACAATTTTGCAGCCATTTCATGTGCTGCCGGTGTCGTATTGGAATGGCGGAATCCGCCGGTATCCGTTACCAACCCAACATACAGCAACGTAGCAATTTTTTCATGCAAAGGTACTTGCAACGCTTCAATCAAAGCATAAATTCCCATACAGGCTGCCGGCCAAGTCACATCCACATAATTGGCATCTGCAAATCCCGGATTAAATTGATGATGGTCAATCAGAATAGAGGCAGCTGCACTTTGAAAAATCTCGGTTCGCTTTCCCAAACGTGCCAAATCCGCACAATCCACAGAAATCGCCAAATCCCAGACAACTTCCGGTACTGCTTGTCCTATTACGACATAGGAAAGCCCTTCCGCGGCAAACAAATACCGCTGTTGTATTTCTTCTTCCAGAAAGACAACAGCCTGCTTCCCCATTTCTTCCAAAGCCAGTTTCAATGCAAAGGCTGAGCCTACAGCATCTCCGTCTGCAGAGATATGGGGAAAAATACAAATATTGTTTGCGTTTTGTACCATTGTTACTGCTTGTTTAAAGTCCATGCTTTTCCTCGTCTTGTTTGATTACTTTATTGATTAAAGAAGACATATACACGCCATTTTCAATGGAGCGGTCTTCTTTAAAACGCAATTCCGGGGTATAACGGAGCTGTACCTTTCTGGAAAGTTCCCGCCGGATAAAGCCCGCTGCACTTTGCAGTGCAGCTTTGGCATTTTCTCTTTCTTTTTCGCCACCCAGCACGCTGAAATACACATCTGCCACTTTCAAATCTTTTGCCACATTGACTGTGGTAATGCTGGTCAGCATGGGCAAACGACTGTCTTTCACATCATTTGCCACAATATCGCTGATGGCTTTTCTTACTTCTTCATTAATCCTGTAAATTCTATCCACTGCATTCTCCTTCTTCCGTTCAAACTGTTACAATTAGGTTCTCTTTACTTCCTCAATTGTATACGCTTCAATGATATCGCCTTCCTTGATGTCATTGAATTTTTCCAGAGAAAGACCGCATTCAAAGTTGGTCAATACTTCTTTTGCATCATCTTTAAAACGCTTTAAGGATGCCAGTTTACCTTCATAGATAACAATGCCGTCACGGGTAAGTCTTACATCACAGTTACGCACCAATTTACCATTCATTACATAGCAACCTGCAATGGTACCAACGCCGGAAACTTTGTACGTCTGACGCACTTCTGCTCTACCCAAATCCACTTCTTTGAAGGTAGGATCCAACATACCCTTCATAGCTGCAGAAACATCTTCGATGGCACTGTAAATAACGGTGTACAATCGCATGTCTACGCCGGCTTCTTCCACGGCTGCCTGTACATTGGCACCCGGTCTTACATTGAACCCGATAATCATTGCATTGGAAACTTGCGCCAAGGAAACATCCGATTCATTGATAGCACCAACGGCACCATGAATAATACGAACACGCACTTCTTCGTTGCTGAGCTTTTCCAAAGACTGCTTTACAGCTTCTACAGAACCTTGTACGTCTGCCTTTACAATAATATTGATTTCTTTAATATTACCTTGTTGAATTTGGTTGAACAAATCATCCAAAGACACCATACTCTTTGCTTTGTTTTGTTCTTCCTTAATCTTGTCTTTTCTCTGTTCAGCCAATTGTTTTGCCAAACGTTCATCGGTAATACCGTAGAACACTTCGCCTGCTTGCGGCACTTCCGGCAAACCTAAAATTTCCACAGGAATGGATGGACCTGCTTCTTTAATTGCAGCACCCTTATCATTGCTCATAGCTCTGATACGACCTACCGTTGTACCGGTTACCACAGAATCACCCAATCGCAAAGTCCCTCTTTGCACCAAAACGGTTGCAACAGGACCTCTGTTCTTATCCAACTTCGCTTCAATAACAGTACCCTTAGGCTGCTTCTTTGGATTTGCCTTTAATTCCATCACATCCGCAGTCAACAAAATCATTTCCAATAACGTATCAATGTTTTCATGTTTCTTTGCAGATACCGGAACAAAAATGGTATCGCCACCCCATTCTTCTGCTACAAGCCCATATTCTGTTAATTCCTGCATTACCTTATCCACATTTGCGCCCGGCTTATCAATCTTATTCACTGCTACAATCACAGAGACATTGGCAGCTTTGGCATGGTTAATGGATTCAACAGTCTGTGGCATAACACCGTCATCAGCAGCAACAACCAACACCGCAATATCCGTCGTCTGTGCACCTCTTGCACGCATAGCAGTAAATGCTTCGTGTCCCGGTGTGTCCAAAAATGTAATATCACGGTCTTTAATATTAACGGTGTACGCACCGATATGCTGGGTAATACCACCTGCTTCCCCGGTTACCACATGGGC
>CAYMRI010000009.1:0-25281 GCA_964392835.1 uncultured Eubacteriales bacterium | reverse complement strand
CAGCAACACAATATCACGGTATCGTGATATTATCAATATGTATTATGAATATTATTTGCAAAAAAACATATCTATTCACTTCCCTGTCGACAGTTTCACACTTTTCATGTGGTTTTTCGTAAAAAATGTGAAACCACCAGGGAGCGCTACTACATTCGACCCTTTTTTATGTAAAATTGCGTAAATGCTACTGCATTTTGCCTCAAAAACTTCAATATGTAGTAGCGCTCCGGCTCCACGGCGCCCAGTGCAAGCCTTCCCAGGTTCAAGTCCTGCTTAATCAGCGGCGTATAAAAGGAACAGAGGACAAACCTGCTCGGCTGTCCCCTGTTCCTTTGGTGCGGATAGCAGGACTTGAACCTGTACGACCTTGCGGCCACTAGCACCTGAAGCTAGCGCGTCTGCCAATTCCGCCATATCCGCATATGCAATTTATTTGCCTTTTTCGTTAACTTGCTGGGAGCGATATGGCTCCCAGCAAGGCAACGGACATAGTATACACTACTTTTTATTATTCTGCAACAGTTTCTTCAGCAGCTTCTTCTACAACTTCTTCCACTGCTTCTTCAGCAACTTCTTCTACTTCCTCTCTAACAGGATCGATAGGAGCTACTTCTTTGATGCTCAAGTTAATCTTCTTGGTTTCCGGATTCAACTCAACGATCTTTGCTTCTACAACCTAGCCCATAGAAAGAACTTCCTGTGCTTTGTTCAGTCTTACGTTAGAGATTTGAGAAATGTGTACCAAACCATCCAAGCCGGTTTCAATTTCTACAAATACACCAAACGGTAAGAACTTTACAACCTTAGCGGAAACTACATCGCCTACATTGTATCTTTCAGCAATGCCGTTCCAAGGATTGTCTTCTTCTTTTCTGTATCCCAAAGAAATCTTCTTGGTTTCAGGGTCGCACTTGAGTACGAATACTTCGATTTCGTCGCCTACAGAAAGTACTTCGGAAGGATGCTTAATCTTCTTCCAGGACAATTCAGAAAGGTGAACCAGTCCATCGATACCGCCCAAGTCAACAAATGCGCCGAAGTTTGTTAAACTTCTTACTTTACCAACATAAGTCTTACCTACTTCTACAGAAGACCAAAACTCTTCGTTGATTCTTGCCTTGTTCTCTTCTTCAATTACCTTGTGGGAACCAACAACCTTCAAACGGTTTCTCTCGCCCTTTTCAAAAGTAACGATGCGTACTTCCAAGTCCTTCTTTAAGTAAGAGGATACATCGGAAATATATCTGGAAGCCAACTGAGATGCTGGAATAAATACTCTAATTCCGTCAACATTACCAACCAAGCCGCCGTTTACTGCTTCTGTCACATGTACGGTTACCGGTGTCTTATTTTCATAAGCATCTTCGATTACCTTCATATTCTTCTTAGAATCAATCTTTCTCTTGGAAAGAATTACTTCACCGTCTTTATCATTTACACGAACAACAACGGCTTCAACCTCATCTCCCTCTTTGGGTTGATCCTTAAATTCATTGATTGCAACGAAACCTTCATATTTGAAGCCCAAATCAATAAATACGCCCTTTTCATCGACTCTGATAATGTTCCCTTTTACAGTTTGTCCTGTGGTTAAGGTTGTCAATGATTCTTCCAATAATGTTTCAAAATTTTCGTTCGCGTTTGTGTTCATTTCGCTCATTTTAGTAATAACCTCCTTGATTACAGGCTCCGGCGTGGAAGCCCCAGCCGTAATCCCTACGTTTTTAATATTTATAAAATCAATCCCAGCTAAATCCTGGGAAGACTCTATCAAAATAGTCTTCGGACAACGAGAAGCACAAATCTCCACTAATTTCAATGTATTTGAACTTAACTTGTCCCCGATTACGATCATAAAATCCACTTGTTCTGCAATTTTAGCAGCCTCTTGTTGCCTTTTGACCGTAGCACTACATATTGTATCAAAATATTGGAATTTGTCAAACTGTTTTTTGCATTTGTTAATAATTTTGTTCCATTTTTCCACACTAAAAGTAGTTTGGGATACAATGCAGTAATCTTCTCTGGAAAAATCCAGTAAATCCACCTGTTCCGGCTCCGATATTACAATGGCAGAATTCTCACACCAACCGTTAATGCCAACCACCTCAGGATGGGCCGCATTGCCGGTAATGACGATTTGGTAACCCTCTGCGTGTTTTTCCGCCACTAGCTTTTGAATCTTGGTCACAAAAGGACAGGTAGCATCCACCACAGTTACCCCCAACGCCTCCAACTGCGCATAAACCGCTTTGGGTACACCATGGGCCCGGATAATCACCGTCGCCTGTCCGTCATCGGAAGACAGTTCCTCTACCGACTGTGCCACACGCACGCCATGGCTTGCCAGTTGCTCAATGACAATGGTGTTATGAATAATTTCCCCCAGGGTAAAAATATTTCCCTTGCCGGATTTTGCCAGTTCATAGGCTGTATTGACCGCTTTGGAAACGCCAAAACAAAAACCCGCACTTTTTGCTACCGTAATGTTCATGGTCCAAAACCCTCTATACCTTGGCAATATAGCCCTGAATTGCCTCCAGAACCTGGTCGATGCTCAAATCAGTGGTATCCAGCAAAATGGCATCCTCCGCTTGGCGCAAAGGAGCAAATTCCCGCTCACTGTCATTTTTATCCCGCTTGATAATATCTTCCAGAATCTGCGCCTCCGTCAAAGAGGTGTCTCCCCGTTCTGCCAGTTCCTTGCAACGACGACGAGCCCGCTCTTGGGCAGTGGCCACCAAGAATATTTTTAAATCCGCATCCGGCAACACATAAGTACCGATGTCTCTGCCGTCCATGACAACGCTGGTGCCCTTGGCAATTTGCCGTTGCAATTCTACCAGTTTCAGACGCACAGCCGGCACCACCGCCACCGCAGAAGCCCCTTTGGAAACCTCATTGGTACGAATCAAACCGGTTACATCTTCCCCATGCAAAAACATCTTCTGTTCCCCGTTTTCATAACGGATATCCAATTGGAAGCTTGGTAAAAGTGCCTCCAATGCCGCCCAGTCTCCGGTGTCCACACCCTGCCGGATGGCATAAAGGGCAAAACTCCGATACATGGCACCGGTATCCAGGTACACAATATTTAAATCTTTGGAAATTTTCTTTGCAATGGTACTTTTACCGGAACCAGCCGGTCCGTCAATAGCAATGGTAATTCGCTTCATTTGGTTCTCTCCTTATTTTTCATAGCTTACTGCTTATCATCATATACTGTTTGCCCGTGAAATTCAACGACTATTTTTCTATAAACCAGCCAACCGTCACCCTGCCGCCGGTATAATCAAACACATCCGCATAGTATTCCTCTTGAAAAACCCCGTTTTTCAATGTCACCCGAATTTCTGCCAAAGCGCCGCTTTCTTCTGCACCAGATAGTGCAATCAAATCATGTTGCTTGACCGCCACCCGATAAATGCCGTCGGCATCCGGCCTTACCGCCAGCGGCTCACCGTTTTTCAAAATCTGAAAATCCCCCGGCAGTTCCCCAATAACCTGCAGGATAAGCTCGTCGGTAGCGTACAGCCATGTAGTTTCCGACATTTTCTCTCCTTGGGATGCGTAGACACCCCCATCATACTCCTTAAAAAAAAGATACCCTTGTACCACCAGAAGAATGGCCACAAGGGCAAAGGTTATTTTTTGTATCTTCCGCTCCAAAAAAGCCTCCTATGGCTTTTGCCACATTTGGTCGAAAGTTGCTTCATCTATGACAGGAACCCCCAGTGCAAGGGCCTTATCCAGCTTAGAACCCGCTTCTTCCCCTGCCAGCACATAGGTGGTTTTCTTGGAAACCGAGGAAGAAACCGAGCCGCCTCTTTCTTCAATGATGGCAGCCGCCTCATTCCGTTTGTATGTTGGTAGTGTGCCCGTTAATACAAAAGTCATGCCTGCAAAACACAAATCCTCTGCACTTTTTTCCACCGGTTCCGGGTCGTGCATGGACACCCCGGCCATCCGCAACATTTCAATGGTATGCTGGGTCTGTTCTTGTTGGAAAAACGCAACCACACTTCTTGCCATGATTTCTCCAAAATCCGGAATTTCCAGTATTTCTTCCACTGTGGCTTCCTTAATTTTGTCAATACTTCTGAATTTCGCCGCCAGTCCTTTTGCCGCCTTGGCGCCGATATGGCGAATGCCCAAACCAAACAGTAGCTTATCGATAGCATTATTTTTGGTCTTATCAATGGATTTCAGCAGTCTATCGACGGACTTTTCACCCATTCTTTCCAGCATGGTCAATTCCTGGCGATAATCCTCCAGATAGTAAAGATCTGCAATATTGGTAATCAGCCCCTGTTGCAACAGCGCCTCAATGACCGCAGGTCCCAGACTGTCAATATTCATGGCATCCCGGGAGGCAAAGTGCACAATCCCCCGCATGAGCTGTGCCGGGCATTCAATGCCGGTACAACGATAGGCCGCTTCTCCCTCTTCCCTTACCACTTTCGCGCCGCAAACAGGACAGGCTTGCGGCATAGAAAAATCCTGTTCCGTTCCGTCTCTTAAGTCTTCATCCACAGACAGAATTTCCGGAATAATATCCCCCGCTTTTTGTACCAGCACACGGTCGCCGATTTTAATGCCTTTGGAGAGTATCATATCCATATTGTGCAAAGTCGCCTTACTTACCGTACTACCTGCCAGCTTCACCGGTTCTAAAATTGCCAGAGGCGTCAGCACACCGGTTCTGCCTACGTTGACCTGAATTTCTTTTAGTTTGGTGTATTTTTTCTCCGCCGGATATTTATACGCCGCCGCCCAGCGAGGTGCTTTGATGGTGCTACCCAGCTGTTCTCTTTGTGCCAGACTGTTGACTTTCAGCACGGCGCCGTCAATATCATAAGCCAAATCCCCTCTTGCCTCACCGATGGTCTGCACCGCTTGGATGGCTTCTTCCATATCCTTGCACACTTTATAATCCGGGCTGATTTTAAACCCTTGTTGCCTTAAAAATTCCAGGGTTTCCGAATGGGTAGCAAATTCCTTACCTTCTGCCAATTGCAAATTAAAGATAAAAATATCCAGACTTCTTTGGGCACAGATTTTAGGATCCAACTGCCGCAAAGAACCTGCCGCCGCATTTCTGGGGTTGGCAAATTCATCCTGTCCCAAAGTCTGCTGCATTTCATTTAATTTCATAAAATCCTTTTTCGGCAGAAGCACTTCTCCTCTGACAATGACTTTTCCGTCTGCATAGGGAATTTTCAAAGGCACAGAGGAAATGGTTTTGATATTCATGGTCACGTCTTCGCCAACGAGGCCATCGCCCCGAGTCAGGCCCATGGCATAATAGCCGTTTTCATAGGTAATGGCTACAGACAGGCCGTCAATTTTCTGTTCCACCACATATTCATAGGACTCGCCGTCGAGCGCCGTCTTTATTTTTTCATCAAATCCCCGCAATTCATCATAGCTGAAATAGTCATTCAAACTTTGCAAAGGCACTTCATGAGGTACTTTTTCAAAAGCACTTGCCACCGTATCTCCCACTCTTTGGGTAGGCGAATCCGGCGTTACCCATTGGGGGTACTGTTCCTCCAAGGTTTCCAATTCCCGATACAATTTATCATATTCAAAATCCGAGATTTCAGGCTTGTCCAGCACGTAATACTTATATGCCTGCTCGTTCAGATATGTTTTTAATGCTTCAATTCTTTGGAATGCCGTTTGCTCGTTCATGAAAAAACCCTTTCTCGCACTTTCTCGTCAAAATGATAGTTTTATTGTAGCACAAAAATGGTGACTGTACCAGCAAAAATACTCCCTTGGCTACTTCCGGCATCGACTCAGGATATAGTGGTCAACTGCCGCATCGATTGTGCTGTTGTTGGCCAGACTGTGCACTGACTGGGGTGTTATTGGGCATGTAACAGCATCGACACAAAAAGAATTTAAAGTTGATGACAGCAACCGCCCATTTTCTGGTAAATCAATGAAAAAAGTGACCAGTATCTCCCCAGTCGATGATGCAAGTAGCCACGTCCCATCCTTTTACCCCAAAAAACTATGGATCTCTTCCAATTTCATACCATAATGCAGTGCAAGATTCATCCCATCCGCAATTAATGACGAAAAACGGTCCATAACCCTATCTATATTTTTTGGTGTCACCACCAATTCTTGAAAAACTTCATCAAAATGTTGGCTTAGTTCACCGTATCGCCCTTCCTTCACATGGGTTGTCACCGCATTTTCCCCCAGCGCATCTGCCAGCAGAGAAACCGCATCTGCGGTAAATACAACCGCATCCACTACCGTAGGCACCCCTATGGCAATCACCGGAATCCCCAGGGTTTCCCGGGACAATTTCATACGATGGTTTCCAAGACCGGACCCGGGCGAAATACCGGTATCCGCAATTTGAATGGTACGGTGCATCCGCTGCACCTTGCCCGATGCCAAAGCATCAATGGCAATAATGACATCCGGCTTCATTTTTTCCGCAATGCCGCAAATCACTTCACCGGTTTCCATCCCTGTAATGCCCAAAACCCCGGGGGACACAGCCGCCACCGACTGCATATTTTTCTCCATCGCCTCCGGCATGTACTGTTGAATGTGCCGAGAAACCAACACTTTGGATACGGTTTTAGGTCCTAAGGAATCTGCTGTTACATTCCAGTTTCCAAGACCCACCACCAAAGCGGTCTGTCCTTTCTGCAAAGAACACACCTTTCGGATTTCTTCTGCCAACGTTTGACTTAAAGTTGCAAATTCTTTTGGTTCTAATGTCTCAATTTCCGGTATTTCCAGGGTAATATAGGTCCCCTGTTCTTTTCCCATTGCGGATGCCGCACTTTCTGTCGAAATCACAATTTGCGTCACTTTTGCATAAGGCGTTTCCCGACTTTCTAACGAAATCCCCTCCGGCAAACCTTGTTCCCGAGCCGCTTCTACGCAGGCAAAAGTTCGAATAAAATCCGCCGCATCCAATGCAATATCTGTACGTGGCATTCTTATTTTTTCCATAAAAAATCAACTCCCTGTTTACGCTATTATTGATAGCATGTACAGAGAGTCCCTGAATTATGACCATTTATAGTAAAACATCTTCAAACTTGCCGCCTATGTTTTGGCACAATTCTTCCGGTCGTAAACGAATTTGGGAGCCGATTCTGCCGCCACTGACATAAATCGCATCAATCAACTGGGCTGTTTCGTCGATAACGGCGGGCATTGGTTTTCACATCTTTTTCTTTTGCCATATTATTTTAAATACGCTCCATATCCTTTTTCACGCAACACCGGAATCAATTCTTCCCGGAATGCTGCCAGTTTTGCATCAGAATCCGGTGCATTCAAGCCTATCTGTGGAAAGGGATATCCGATCGCATGTGCCAAAGCGGACAAGCCGAAAAAGAAACTTCTCCGATTGGTTTGGCTGTTTAATATAGCCGCAATCAAATACGGAATATGTTTTTCTGCTTCAATGCCTTGACGATAGGCTTCCAGCGCTTCTACCTCCTGCACGGTACACTCCCCATTACCTGCTGCAATCAAATCCTCCAGCTCTTCTTCACTGTTTACTGCACAAACACAGGTGGTAATCATAGGATTTCGTAAATTCCATTTCACTGCCTTAGACGCAATATCCGGCACTTTCTTCTGACGCAACAAGGCTTCTGCACTTTCCTCCGGCAAATCGTTCATTCGACAAAATGGCACACCATATTCATACCAAATCAAAGGCTTCATGGCTACAAAAGAAGCATTCCCTGTGTAACCATCAAAAGCCTTTTCAAAAGACCGGTTTTTATAATTATATGCCGTCATAATCAACTCAAATTGGGGAAATTGGTCTGCAATCTCTCTTGCCAGACGATGGTCGTGGCAGGAAAAACCTATCACACGAATGTCCCCTTGCTGCTTCCTCTTTTCTAATGTCTGAATCACCTGTTCGCAGGCTTCCGGGCTGTAATCCTCCTCAATGGCATTGATCATAAAAGAGTCAAAATACCCGCCCGGCATATGTTTCAACCGTGCATCCAGCCACTGGTTCATGTACGCTTCCGGAGAAATTCCAAACGCTTTCGAACCGCGGAAAGTTCCCAACACCATACCATTGATAAAAATCTTATCCCGGATGTGCAAAGGTTCCAATGTCTTTGCCAGCATATCCGACTCATTTCGCCAAGTGGAGTCAAAGTAGTTGATACCCGCATCAAAAGCCCGTTCAATCAAAGCGGTTCTGGCTTTTACTTCCTCTGCCGTCACTTCGGCATAATTATGCTCAAAGCGACCCTCTTCCATCTTGCTGTAATGGCCGCCGATACCCACTTTCGATACTTTATAGTTTTCGCCTATGGTCGCATACCGCATGCTGGCTCTCCTTCCTATTATGTCAGATTATGTCCGCACCTGGCCGTTTCCGGAAATCACATATTTGGTGGTGGTCAATTCTTTCAATCCCATCGGTCCTCTGGCATGGAGTTTTTGATTGCTGATGCCAATTTCCGCTCCAAATCCAAATTCAAAGCCGTCGGTAAAACGAGTGGACGCATTGGCATACACACAAGAAGCATCCACCATTTGCTGGAAGTAGCGAACCGCCGCTTCCTCTTTGGAAACAATACATTCAGAATGTCTGGTGCCATAAGTTGCAATATGTGCCACCGCTTCCTGCACGTCAGCCACCACTTTCACTGCCAAAATCAAATCGTTATATTCTGTTGCCCAATCGGATGGTGCCGCTACTTTCACATCCGTAACGCCGGCCTCTTCCAAAATCTGACAAGTGGTTTCGCAACCGCGCAATTCTACATTTTTCTCCTGCAAAGCACGGGCAATCACCGGCAAATACGTAGCCGCAATATCCCTATGCACCAACAACGTTTCCATGGCATTGCACACGGAAGGCCGTTGGGTCTTTGCGTTAAGAATAATCTCCGTGGCCATGTCCAAATCAGCAGCAACGTCCACATAGGTGTGGCAGTTTCCCGTTCCCGTTTCAATGACCGGAATGGTTGCCTGTTCCACCACCGCACGAATGAGACCGGCGCCACCACGAGGAATGAGCACATCTACATACCCATTCATTCTCATAAATTGTGCTGCCACTTCTCTGTCGTTATCTGTAATCAGTTGCACACAATATGGGTCAAATCCCACGTCATTCAGTGCTTCTTGAATCTTTTGAATCAGCACCAAATTGGTTTGCAATGCTTCTTTTCCGCCTCTTAAAATCACGGCATTTCCGGTCTTTAAGCAAAGCATAGCCGCGTCCACAGTTACATTGGGTCTGGATTCATAAATAATGCCAATAACCCCTAAAGGCACACGCACTTTCTTAATTTGCAACCCATTAGGACGGGCCCATTCTTCCACCTGCTCGCCTACCGGATCCTGCAAAGCTACCACTTGTCTTGCGCCTTCTGCCATATCACGAATTCTTTTTTCATTCAATGCCAATCGGTCTTTCATGTGCAAATTCTTGCCGGCAGCAATTAAGTTTTCCACATCAATGGTATTGGCTTCCAAAATTTCTTGTATGGATGCCTCCAATACTTCCGCAATTTTTAAAATTGCCTCATTCTTCTGTTGCTCTTTCTTTGCGCCTAACGTAGTTGCCGCCGCCTTTGCATTTTTCCCCAAACCTTCTAAATATGCATTCATCTGTTAGCCCTCTTTTCCGCAAAAAAGTGTTCCTACTTGCTTGCCTTCCAAAATGTCATAAAGCACATCCACTTCCGCACCATTGCAAATCACCGTGCTGATGCCGTGTTCCATAGTCCTTCTTGCCGCCTGCACTTTGGTATACATACCGCCGGTTCCCCGACTGGTTCCCGCACCGCCGGCTGCCTGTTCCAGATTTTCCGTAATTGCCTCCACCTGGGGAATTAAATGGGCATCCGGATGGTCTTTGGGATTTTCATCATACAGTCCATCGATGTCTGTGAGAATAATGAGCAAATCCGCCTCTACCAGCACCGCAACAATGGCGGACAAGGTATCGTTGTCACCAAACTTAATTTCTTCTACGGCAACGGAGTCATTTTCATTGACTACAGGAATGATGCCCTTATTTAGCAGAGCAAAAAACGTATTGGTCACATGTTCTTTTCCCGATTGGTTTTCGATGACATCCGGGGTCAACAAAATCTGCCCTACCAGATGGTTGTATTCCGCGAAAAATCTGGCATACACGTTCATCAGTTCGCATTGTCCTACTGCAGCCGCAGCCTGTTTTTCCTCAATGGCAGTAGGGCGCGTCTCCAGATGCATTTTATCCATGCCTACGCCGATAGCGCCGGAGGTTACCAGCACAATTTCTTTGCCTTGGTTTGCCAAATCGGACAGCACTTTGGTCAGGCTTTCAATTCTTCTGTAGTTAATCTTTCCTGTATCATACGTCAAGGTGGAGGTTCCCACTTTTACTACGATTCTTTTTGCATTTTTTAATTGGTTTCGCATATGTATTAGCTCTCTTCTTTCCGTATTTCAATATTGTGGTTATTTTAACACAGTTTGAATGGAGATGCAAAAAAGATATGCGGTGCAGTGTACTACATTCTTGCATTTTCAAGGTTCAGTGTAGTACAAATGGTCTGTTGTACTACAATCAGCAGGATTTGTTCTCCATTGTAGTACACTATCTCGTCAGCTTTTTAAAGATTATTGCATGTGATACTAAGAAATATCCTACCCCTTCTTCACCTTCTCAATAAAATCCCGATACCAGTAAGCGCTCTTCTTCCATTTCACATCTCCGTTGGAAAAATCCGTTTTTATAATGCCGAATTTCATATGAGAACCTGCGCTCCATTCAAAATTATCCATCAAACTCCACAAATAGTAGCCTCGGATATCAAAGCCCTCCTCCTTGGCCCTTTCAATCCAGGAAAGGAAGCCGGACAGATATTTGATTCTGTCCTCATCTTCAATCAGCCCCTGGGCATTTTCCGGTTCTATCCCCTCAAAGAAGGTGCCGTTTTCCGTTATATAAATGGGAACCTGAATTTTATACATATCATGCAGCATGTGAATGGCATCATACACTGCCTTGGGATAATATTCCGTTCGATTATTCAGAAAGTTTCCGCCCTGTGAAAAATCCATCATGGCCTCTTGATTATGAGATACCATAACCCGGTTGTACACATTCAACCCAAAGAAATCAATAGGTAAAGAAGTCAAACGAAAATCGTCCGGATGCATTTCCATCAAAGTGCCCTCCCGGGTTAACTGCTCTATGAGATAGTCACTGTATTTTCCTGCCAGGATGGGGTCGCAATAGAACTTCCAGTTTCGTTCATCCTGGTCCTTTGCCAAAGCAATATCCTCTGGGGTATTGGTCAAAGGATGCCGCTTCCAGATATCAATGACAATACCGATTTTAGCATCCAAATTATGGGTTCGAAACGCTTCTACCCCTTTACCATGTGCAACTAAAATATTGTGTCTTGCTTGATTACCCCATGCTTCATTGGTATAACCGGGAGCAAACCCGCCATGGGCATAGCCTACATAGGTAGCAATGGGCTCATTGATGGTTGACCACATAGGTACATCTGCGCCATACAAGGCAAACATCTTATCCGCATATTCCCCAAACCATTCTATGGAGTCACGTTTGACCCAACCGCCCCGTTCTTCCAAGGCTTGCGGCAAATCCCAATGATATAACGTCACATTGGGTTTGATGCCGTTTTCATTGAGCGCTTCAAACACTCGTTTATAATAGTCCACACCTTTTTGATTCAGCTTTCCTGTACCGTCCGGCAATACACGAGACCAGCCAATGGAAAGCCGATAGGAATCTACGCCCAAAGCCTTTAAATTTTTCAAATCCCGATCAAACTTATGGTAGCTATCACAGGCAACAGTTGGTGTTTCGCCGTTCCATATCTTCCCATCTTTTTCTGCAAAAACATCCCAGATACTTTTGCCTCTGCCATCTTCAAAAGCACCGCCCTCAATCTGCGCCGCACTGGTGGCCACACCAAATATAAAATCTTTGTCAAATCCCATATCATTTTCTCCCTATATAACATAACCGCTGACAAAGCCAGCGGTTATGCATGCAGTTATTTATGTCATTATTTACTTGCAGTCAATGCCGGTGGGTCTACCAAAAGAACTTCAACACTTCCACCAACCACCAATTTTCCGTCTTCCACGGAAACATTCCATCCATCAAGGTACTCGTCAAAGTAAGTGGTATCTCCTTCAAAATCTTCTGATAATACTACATTCCCTTCTGCATCGGTAATTACAATATTGTCAAACACACCTGCTTCGGTGGTATTTTTCGCAGTACGGAAGCCAAACATATCATAGGTACCATCTTCCACCTCCACAGTAGTGATTTCCGTACCGTTTACAAAAGCGGTCAATTCATGTTTGTCCATAACCAATTTCACATGGAAGGTGGTGTTATATTCTGCCGAAACCACCTCATTTTCAATGGCAACTTCATCCAACACTTCCCATTGGTTATCTACCCACTGGTGCGGACGATAATATACATGTCCATCATTATATTCTGCAATAGAGAACTGTGCCATGACATAATTCTGTTCATCCATCCCTGCCAACGCAAATCCTACGTTACGGTCTGTAATGGAAAGATCAAACTCTATGGTGTAGGTCAACTTGTTTACAGTTGGTGTTGGTTCCGGTGTCGGGGTTGGATTCGGGGTTGCCGTTGGTTTTGCGGTTGCAGACGCTGTGGCCTTTGCACTGGCAGAAGCACTGGCTGTCGCATCCCCATCTCCGGATGCCGTATTACAACTGCAGACAAACACTAACGCCAAACTCATCACGAGCATAATTACTGCCAACAATTTGCTTGTTTTCTTCATACAATCCACTCCTCTTTTTAAAAATAATATCAGATGGTTTTATTTTACCGATTTTGCAAAAATAATTCAATCTGTATCCGTTGCCAAATTATATGATTTTGTTTCCTTTTTTCAAAAGAAATGCTATAATGAAAAACAGGAACGGAGGTATCCATATGACTTATGAGAAAAATCACGCTATGATTTCAACCCAGCTTCCTGTGCTGAAAAAAGATGTTTTTCTGCGCAACCAGCCCATTTTTCAAAACACCCATACCTCGGAGAAGGAATTTCAGCCGAATTATTCCCTTTCTGCCTTACATATGCATGATTTTATTGAGATTTTTCTGGTAGTGGCCGGCGATGGTATGCATTGCGTTTGGAACGAAGCTACCCCATGTCAAAAGGGAGATGTATTTATTATCAACACCGGAATTCCTCACGACTATTTTTATATTGACAAAAAGGATCCTCCCGTTGTAAACAATCTACTGGTTGACCTGGATGCCATATATGGGCCCGAAATCTCTTCCCTACCGGAAACAGACACCCCTCACAGTCTCTATGGCATTTTCAGCAAAAACACTTCCGCTGCCCATTTTCATTTAAACGACAGACAATTTGAGCAAATACAGCAACTATACCAGGAAATAGAAAAAGAAGTACAAAACAAACAACATGGCTGGCTTCCCATGGTTGCATCTCATCTGACCCAAATTTTGCTATCTTTGCAACGTTTTTCAGACAAAGAGCAACGCAGAGTGGTTCTTTGCAGCGAAAACAGTCGAAAAATCGTTTCTGATGCCATTCGATTGGTCGCCAACCATTATGCAGACAGCAACTTAACCCTTTTCTCCGTTGCAAATACTTTGCATATCAGCAAATCCTACCTCAGCCGGCTGTTTCAAAAAGTAACCGGAGAACATTTTTCCGATTATTTGAAAAGTGTCCGGTTAGAAAAGGCCTGCCAACTTTTGTCCGAAACACAATTGACCAATGCGCAAATCATTGACAGCTGTGGATTCAATGACATTCCCACTTTTTATAAACTATTTAAGGCCCAATTTTCCATTACGCCTTATCAGTATCGATTAGAGCATAAAAAGTCTACATAATCGGGAATTGCCTTCTCCTGTTTGGGTAACATAATTTTTCTGCCATGGAGAGATTGTACAAAAAGCCAGCCGGATATACACAAAAACACACCATCGACCTTAGCCAATGGTGTGTTCTCATTTTAACGAATGGAAAAACCTTATTTCACAGCTTCTTCAATTGCAACTGCAACTGCAACAGTCATACCAACCATTGGGTTGTTACCAGCGCCAATCAAGCCCATCATTTCTACGTGAGCCGGAACGGAAGAGGAACCTGCGAACTGTGCATCACCGTGCATTCTACCCATAGAGTCGGTCAAACCATAAGAAGCAGGACCTGCAGCCACGTTATCCGGGTGCAATGTTCTACCTGTACCACCACCGGAAGCAACAGAGAAATATTGTTGTCCGTTTTCGGTTGCCCATTTCTTATAGGTACCTGCAACCAAGTGTTGGAATCTGGTGGGGTTTGTGGAGTTACCGGTAATGGAAACTTGTACACCCTCCTTCTTCATAATTGCAACACCTTCGTTTACATCGTTAGCGCCGTAGCATCTAACCTTTGCTCTATCTCCGTCAGAGAAAGCCTTTGTGTAAACTTCTTTCAATTCGCCTGTGTAGAAATCATATTCTGTTTCAACGAATGTAAAACCGTTAATTCTGGAGATGATATAAGCAGCATCTTTACCCAAACCATTCAAGATAACTCTTAACGGTTCTTTTCTAACTTTGTTAGCTGTTCTTGCAATACCGATTGCACCTTCAGCAGCAGCAAAAGATTCGTGACCTGCCAAGAAGCAGAAGCACTTTGTATCTTCGCTTAAGAGCATTGCGCCTAAGTTACCATGACCCAAACCAACTTTTCTGGTATCTGCAACAGAACCGGGAATACAGAAAGCCTGTAAACCTTCACCGATTGCCTTAGCAGCATCAGCAGCATTGGTAACGCCCTTCTTCAGAGCAATGGCAGCACCCAAAGTGTATGCCCAAACAGCATTTTCAAATGCAATAGGCTGAATACCCTTAACGATGGATTCTACATCAATACCCTTTGCATCACAAGTTGCTTTTACATCTTCCAAAGATGCAAAACCGTATTGTTCCAAAGTCTTGTTAATTGTATCTATTCTTCTTTCATAACCTTCAAATCTAACCACTTTGTCCACACTCCTTTCTCAATTATTCTTTTCTCGGATCGATGTAGGATACTGCATCTGCATATCTACCATAAGATCCGATATTCTTTTCGTAAGCTTCCTTCGGGTCCATACCCTTCTTGATGGCTTCCATCATTTTTCCAAGGTGAACGAACTTGTAGCCGATTACCTCGCCGTTTGCATCCAAGCCTAAGCTCAAAACATAGCCTTCAGCCAATTCCAAGTATCTAGGTCCTTTTACCTTGGTGCTGTACATGGTACCAACTTGAGAACGGAGTCCCTTACCCAAGTCTTCCAAACCGGCACCAACCGGAAGTCCGTCTTCAGAGAAAGCAGACTGTGTACGTCCGTAAACGATTTGTAAGAAAATTTCTCTCATTGCTACGTTAATTGCGTCGCAAACCAAGTCGGTATTCAAAGCTTCCAACAAAGTTTTTCCCGGCAAAATTTCAGCAGCCATAGCTGCGGAGTGAGTCATACCGGAACAACCAATGGTTTCTACCAAAGCTTCCTCAATAATACCGTTTTTAACATTCAGGGTTAATTTACAAGCACCCTGCTGAGGAGCACACCAACCCACACCGTGAGACAAACCGGAAATATCAGAGATTTCCTTGGATTTAACCCACTTTCCTTCTTCCGGAATCGGGGCAGGACCATGGTTTGTGCCTTGCAATACGCATTTCATTTCTTGCACTTCATGTGAATAATTCATTTCGCCTTTATCTCCTCTCAATTAAAATCATTTTATTCGATAGGTTTTACCCTGCACAATTATATATGACTTGTCCGCAATTAGCAAGATTTTTTTGTCATTGTTTTTTATTCTTTCCTATGGCAAAATAAGCTATGTAAGAAAAACATCCAAGGAGGCTATGTATGCAGGAATTACTGGCAAGAATCAAAGATTTGGCAAAGCTTTGTCAAAAGCGGAATAAGCCATGCTATTCCCATTTTTTAACACCTGCAGAACAAGCTTTCCTAAAACAAAACCGAGAAATTACGCATTTGGCCAACCTTTCTTTTGACGGCGGCTACACCCAGGCAGAGCGTGCCATGGCGGTGCTGACTCCATTGGACTACGAATCCCAACCCTGGCAAGAAGACACTTCTGCCCCTATTACCACCTTGTCCATCAGTTATAAAGGAGACCGCCTCTCCCACCGGGACATTTTAGGTGCCTGCATGGGACTTGGCATTAAGCGGGAAACCATAGGGGACATTTTGGAGCAGGCTACTCCCCAGGTATTGTTTTGCCACCAGTCCATCGCCGACTACATCCAGCAGAATCTGACAAAGATAGGCCGCGCCAATGTAAGTTGTACCCCCTGCCCTCTTCCGAAAATTCCCCAACAAAAGGTAAAAACCATTACTGTCACCGTAGCATCGTTACGGTTGGACAGCGTGTTGGCAGAAGGTTTTTCCTTATCCCGGGACAAAGCCAACCAAGCCGTAAAGCAAGGTCTCGTTTCCGTCAACTGGCTGCCGGTCACCTCCCCCTCCAAGGAAGTCAAAGAAGGCGACTTCATTACCTGTCGGGGTTTAGGAAAAATCAAACTTTCCACCGTGTCCGGCCAAAGTCGAAAGGGCCGCACTTTTATTGAAATTCAGCAATATTAATGCATGTATATTTTTCTCAAAAAATCTCTATACTATCACCAAAATCAGTAAAACGAGGTGATTGTATGGTATTGGCAAAACGCATTTTTCTTGCAACTATTATTCTCCTGCTTTTGGCAGTGATTGTGGCAGGCGTTGTTCTTTTATTCCAAAACAATGCCGGTGTCATCACCGATAAAGGAGTGTTCGTATAATGGAAAATCAAATGACAAAAAAGGATTATGCCGCATATGTAGAGCGAAAAGCAAAAAAATCCAATTTGGTGCTGGATGTGTTGAAAGCTTTTGTGGTAGGCGGTTTTATATGCTGCATCGGTCAGTTTATCGGCGATTTGGCAATGTATTTTGGTTTTTCAGAAGAAAACGCCATCACCATCACTTCCATGTCTTTGGTAGCTTTGGCCGCCATTTTAACAGGCTTAAATGTATTTGATGAAATCGGAAGATTTGCAGGCGCCGGCTCTTCCGTGCCCATTACCGGTTTTTCCAACTCCATGGTGTCCCCTGCCATTGAATTTAAAAGTGAAGGCCTTGTCATGGGAGTTGGTGCAAAAATGTTTGTGGTCGCCGGTCCCGTCCTGGTTTACGGCGTGACCGCTTCCGTCATTTACGGCATTTTATATTTCTTATTTACCCGATAGGAGGAATCATATATGGGAATGAAAATCGGCACACAGTCTGCCCAACCGACAGCCCCTGTGTATATCAACGCATATGCCAGCGTGGTAGGCCCCAAAGAAGGCGATGGTCCCTTAAAATACAGCTTTGATGAAATTACCCAGGATGAGTTGTTTGATGAGCAGACTTGGGAAAAGGCGGAAAGCAAAATGGTAAAAATAGCCTTTTCCAAAATTCTTTCCAAGGGCAACTGTACCTGTGAACAAATTGATTATGTGCTTACCGGCGATTTGCTCAATCAGTGTATCGCTTCTTCCTTTGGGTTGAAAGAATGTCAGACTTCTTTTCTGGGTCTTTACGGTGCCTGTTCCACCATGGCAGAGGGGATGTCCATTGCTACCATGCTAGTAGATGGGGGCTTTGCCCAAAATGCAATTGCCATTACTTCCAGCCATTATTGCTCCTCCGAGCGGCAATATCGCTTCCCGGTGGAATTAGGTTCGCAGCGTCCTCCAACGGCCCAATGGACGGTAACCGGCTCCGGTGGCGTGTTGATTTCCAATCAATCGGACGGCACCAATGTACAAATTAAGCGTCTGACCGTAGGAAAAATCGTAGACATGGGCATCAAAGATGCCAACAATATGGGTGCAGCCATGGCCCCTGCCGCTGCAGAAACCATCCTGACCCATCTGCAGGATTTTGGTTTGGATGCCTCCTACTACGATTTAATTGTTACTGGCGACCTAGGGTCTTTGGGCAAAGAAATTTGTCAGGAACTGGTGGAACAAAACGGCTACGACATTTCTCCCAACTATCAGGATTGTGGGATGCTTATCTTTGATGCGAAGCGACAGGATGTGCACGCCGGCGGCAGCGGTTGCGGTTGTTCTGCCACCGTATTAGCGGGCGAGTTGCTTGGTCGTCTGCGCCGTGGGGAACTGCAAAAGCTTTTATTTGTGGGCACCGGCGCCCTGCTCAGCCCAGTCAGCGCCGGGCAAGGGCAACCTATTTTGGGCATTGCCCATGCAGTAGGGATTGAAGTAGGCTAGTCTATTCTAGTCTATTCTAGTCTATTCCACTCTACTCCACTCTGCTCCGCATGGCCTTTAACGCCTTTTTTTCAATGCGTGAAATTTGCACTTGCGAGACCCCAAGTTTCTGTGCAATCTCCATCTGTGTTTTTCGTTGATAAAAACGCAGATGGATAACCTCTTTATCCCGTTGACTCAGTACGGACATAGCATCATCCAGAGTCAGCTTGTTTACAATATCCGTCTCACCGGTAGCAGAATCATCTTCAATTTTTTCTCCTATAGAAACCGTATTGCCATCTTTTTCGCAAAGAGGTTCATCCAAAGAGCTTACCGGTTGATTGGCGTCCAAGGCTTCAACAATATCCGATGGTTCTACCCCCAGGCGTTGTGCCAATTCCCGTACTCCTGCTTCTCTCCCTTCCTGCAGTTGAATCTGTTCACTTAAATAGCGTACCTTCATTTGTAATTCTTTTAAGGTGCGGCTCACTTTTACCGGGCCATCATCCCGGATAAAGCGTTTAATTTCTCCAATAATTAAAGGTACCGCATAGGTGGAAAACTGCACTTCGTAGCTGGTATCAAAATGGTCTACCGCCTTTAAAAGACCAATACTGCCGATTTGAATTAAATCTTCACTTTCATAGCCCCTGTTGCCAAAACGTTTTATCACACTGTAAACAAGGCCTAAGTTATTGCGAATCAAGGTATCCCGTGCTGATTTATCCCCTTGCTGTGCCCGTTTTAGCAATTCAATCTGCATGTTTAATACACTTTCTCATAATTACAGTCGTTCCTTTATGTAAGGCGGATTTTACTTCCAAGAAGTCCATAAAGCTTTGCATTACCGTGAAGCCCATGCCGGAGCGTTCCAATTCCGGTTTTGACGTATATAAAGGTTGCATGGCAAGTTCCAAGTCCTCAATGCCTTTTCCCCTGTCAGATATTTTGATTTCCACCGTTCGGTCAGCCAAAGTGCATTCCATGGTAACCTTTCCATATTTCCCTTCATACCCATGAATAATCGCATTGGTTACCGCTTCTGAAACGGCTGTACGAACATCTGCCAGTTCTTCCAATGTAGGGTCTAATTGCGATACAAACGCAGACGCCACCACTCTTGCCAAAGACTCGTTTTGCGATTTACTTGCAAATTCTATTTTCATTTGATTGTCATATTTCATTTTTCATTTCCTCCAAAAATGCTTCTTGATTTTCATATACAGGAATTACCCCTGTAAGACCGGCCATTTCCACGATGCGCTTTACACTCTGTTGCAATCCCACAATGCAAAGCTTTCCCCCCAATCGTTTCATATTCTGATAGCGTCCCATGACCATTCCTATCCCTGCGCTGTCCATAAAGCTCACTTTGGAAAAATCCATCACCAAGGTTTGTACATTGCTCCCAGTAATATAGGTGTCCACTTTGGTTCTGATTTCTGCCGCTGCATGGTGGTCGATTTCGCCCTGCATTTGTGCCGTAAGCACGATACCTTTTTTTACAAAATCCACTTTCATATATTTGATGCCTTCCTTTCTTCCCTTCTCTCTTCTTATTTCCGGACCAATTAGTATGTACCATATTTCCCAAATTATTCCTTGTTTCCCATTATTATTGTATGCCTTTGAAAAATTTTTCTTTCCACCCGATAGGCAAAAGCTAGTTTGACCGAGACTTTTCCTGTTTTTCGTGCAAAAATTGCTCTAGGTCTCGGCCAAACCGCAACAAAAAAGCCGCAAAAACGTCAGAAAGCGGCTTCGCAAGAGCTGGTTTGACCGAGACTTTTCCTGTTTTTCGTACAAAAATCGCTCCAGGTCTCGGCCAAACCGCAATAAAAAAGCCGCAAAAACGTCAGAAAGCGGCTTCGCAAGAGCTGGTTTGACCGAGACTTTTCCTGTTTTTCGTGCAAAAATCGCTCTAGGTCTCGGCCAAACCGCAGGATGCAAGACTACAAAAAACAAGAGGTTGCTTTTGTTTCGCAACCTCTTGTTCTCCTCTTGTTTCCTTGTTATGTAATTTGTATAGATTGACTTACTCTGCAGCTTCCTGTACCAGCTTTACCAGGCCATCCAACACTGCCACCTCATCTACGCCGTCGGCACAAATCGTAAGAAAATTATCATTGACACCGGCCAAAGACATAATACCCATAATACTTTTACCGTCCACTTTCTTATCGCCCTTTTCCAACCAAACATCAGAGTCATACTTTCTGGCTTCTGCAACAAATGCAGCCGCTTCCTTGGCACTTAATACTGCATTCTTATTAAAGCCCACTAATTTTTCAACCACTTGTCACACTCCCTTATCTCTTCTCTATATTTTTTTGGCAATTTCTATCAGCTTTCGCATTCTGTGGTTCACACCGGATTTGCCGATGGGCTTTTGCAACAAAGCACCCATTTCCTCCAATCCAAGACTGTGATTTGCCAATCGTAATTCTGCAATTTCCCGCAGTTCCGGTGTTAAAGATTCCAGCCCTACGGTCTTTTGAATCTTCTGAATTGCCTCCAGCTGTCGAAAGGCAGCATCCAGTTTCTTTTGCAGATTTGCAGACTCACAATTCATTTCCCGATTGATATTTTCCCGCAATTCCTTTTCAATCCGCGTATTCTCAAAATACATCAAAGCTTTGGGCGCCGCTACCAATTTCAGGAAATCTGCAATTGCATCCGCCCCTTTAATATACACGACAAACACCCCATTACGCAACATTATTTTTGCATCCAGGTGGTAATCATTGAGAAAAACGCAAAGATACGAGGCCAATTCCTCCTCTTTTGCCACCAACTCCACATGATAACTGTTTGCCGGATCATTGATGGAGCCAAATTCTAAAAACGCTCTGCGAAGCAAGGTCTTAATACAACATTTTCCCATTATGCAGCTATCCAAAGCCGCCAAATCATAACAATGTTCAAAGGTGTTCATACAACAATCTTTTTTTGGAAGCACTTTGGTAATTTCCTGTTTGACCTCAGTTGAGAAGGACATCTCTATGCTCCAGTTGTACTGTGTATCCAAGGGATTGGATATGGCTACTCAATTCCTCTGCCACAGCCACAGACCGGTGCTTCCCGCCGGTGCAGCCAATGCCGATAATTAAAATCGCCTTTCCCTCATTGATATACCGTGGAATTAAAAAATCCACCATATCTTTCAATTTGTGCAAAAACGCTTCTCCATCCGGATTGTCCAATGCATAATCCCGCACTGCCTTTTCCTTTCCGGTCAACGGACGCAAATCCGGCTCGTAATGGGGATTGGGTAAAAAGCGCACATCCATTACCAAATCACAAGTTTGGGGCACACCCCGTTTAAACCCAAAGGAAACCACATTAATCAGCATTTCCCTTGTCTTTCCTTCCAGAAAAATCTCCGATAGCTTTGTTTGCAAATCTCTTGCGGAAAACCCGGTTGTGTCTACCACATAAGTAGCCTTCTTCTTCAGTTCTGCCAGCTTGCGGCGTTCCTCTTGAATCGCCCCTTCTAAGCCTCCCGCCACTTTGGACAAAGGATGCAATCTTCTGGTTTCCTTAAAACGGTTAATCAAGCAGGCATCTGTAGCATCCAGAAAAAGCACCTGATAGTGAATATTCAAGCCTTCCAATTCCCGCAGTGCAGGCTGTAAATCCTGTAACATACTTCTGCCCCGAATATCCATCATCAAAGCAATTTTTTCAATTTGAGATTCACCTTTCATATACAATTCTGCAAATTTGGTAATCAATGCCGGTGGCATGTTGTCCACGCAAAAATACCCGAATTCTTCTAAATTTTTTACTGCCTGGCTTTTCCCTGCCCCGGACATGCCTGTTACAATCAGTACCTTCATAGTATCTGCACCTCTTCTTCCAATTCCACCCCAAATTGCCGTAACACTTCCTGTTTCACATGGTCTATCACCTGCAAAATATCCGAAGCCGTAGCATTTCCGCAATTAATGACAAAACCGCAATGTTTTTCCGATACCTGGGCGCCGCCCACCGTATACCCTTTCAATCCTGCATCTTCAATGAGCTTCCCTGCAAAATACCCTTCGGGTCGCTTAAAGGTACTGCCTGCGCTGGGGTATTCCAAGGGCTGCTTACTCTTTCTCCGCATGGAAAAATCCTCCATTTTTGCTTTCATTTCCGCCATATCTCCCGGCTGCAGTTGCAATGTACTTTCTAAAATAATACCATTATTTTCTTGAAAAACGCTGTGTCGATAGGAAAAATCCTGTTCTGCATTTGTCAGCGTCATTACCTGATTGGTGCTTTGGTCATAATAGCGGGTTTTTACAATCACTTGGGACAATTCTCCGCCGTAGGCACCTGCATTCATAAAGACACCGCCACCTAAAGTACCGGGAATGCCTGCTGCAAATTCCAATCCGGAAAGGCCCATTTGATAAGCTGTTTTTGCCAATTTTGAGAGAAGCACGCCTGCCTGGGCCCGCAAACAATATTTTTCATCGACTACCGATTCTATGGTGGACAGGCTATTAGAAATCAGAATGACCGTGCCACGGATACCCGCATCCCTTACCAACAAATTACTGCCATTGCCGATAATATAGTAAGGCGTACCCTCTTTTCGGCAACGCACTACCGCCGCTATCAATTCTTCTTCTGTTTCCGGTTGTACCAGCAAGTCACAAGGGCCACCCACTTTAAAGGTGGTGTGCTTTGCCATAGGCGCATTGTGCCAAACCTTCATATGCTATGCTCCTCATTCCTTACTATTTTTAAACACTCTTTCATTTAATGCCTGTGCTGCATTATATCCCATTAGTTTCTGCCGGTTATTCATGGCTGCCACTTCCACAATGACCGCCAAGTTTCGTCCCGGACGAACAGGCAAAGTAATACAAGGCACTTGAATTCCTAAAATTTCCGTATAATTATCATCCAGACCCACTCTGTCATATTCTTTATCCTGTTGCCAATTTTCCAACTGAATCACCAGACGGATATTTTCTGTCAATTTTACAGAACCAACACCGTATAAATGTTTAATATCAATAAAACCTATGCCGCGAATTTCCATCATATGCCGAATGATTTCCGGTGCGGTTCCCACCAAGGTTTTATCAGAAACCCTGCTGATTTCCACCTGGTCATCTGCTACCAAACGGTGCCCCCGCTTAATCAATTCCAATGTGGTTTCACTTTTCCCGACGCCGCTCTTTCCCACAATCAGAATACCTTCACCATATACCTCTACCAAAGTAGCATGCATAGAAACTCTGGGAGCCAATTCCACATTAAGATACCGAATGACCCCGCTTAAAAATTCCGAGGTCGCACTGGGCGTGGTTAAAATTGGGGTATGATATTTTTCTGAAACAATCTGAAACTCTTCCGGCACCGGCAAATTACGACAAACCACCAAACAAGGAACCCCTGCCTGAAAATAGCGGTCCAATACTTCCAGTCTTTTTTCCGGCGACAACGTGGACAAATATTCCATTTCGCCCATCCCCGCAATCTGCACTCTATCCGGTCCGAAGCAGTCCAAATAGCCGGCAAATTGTAATCCCGGCCGGTTAATTTCGTTAGACGTAATACGAATATCCGAAACATATTGCTGTCCGTATACCACCTGTAAACGAAATTCTTCTATAATTTTTTCCAAGGTAACACTATATGGTTCCTGCATCATTACACCTCACCCAATGTGGCGCTTAAATAGTCCGCCTGTTCTTTTGTCAACACATCAATCTTTCTGTCCAAAGTTTTTAACTTCAACCCTGCCACATAAGCATCAATTTCTTCCGGCACCGATATTAACATGGCGCCCTTTTGCTGCCCACGCAGTTCTGTAGCATGTTGTGCCAGATAACTTGCAGACAAAGCCTGAATGGCAAAGCTCATATCCATAATTTCAGCCGGATGTCCGTCCCCCGCAGCCAGGTTTACCAACCGTCCGTCTGCCAACAAATTAATCCAGCGGCCGTCCGCCATCTTATAACCTTTAATATTATTTCTGCGCATCTTTACTGCCACTGCCATTTTTTCCAAATCCTGTACTTGGATTTCTACATTAAAATGCCCTGCATTGGCTAAAATTGCCCCATCTTTCATCTTTGCAATGTGTTTTTTTGTAATCACATCTTTACAACCGGTTACGGTCACAAAGAAATCGCCCTCTGCCGCCGCATCATCCATAGGCATTACTTCAAAACCGTCCATATAGGCTTCCAATGCCTTTATGGTGTCAATTTCCGTTACAATCACCTTGGCACCCAAGGCCTTTGCACGCATGGCAACCCCTTTTCCGCACCAACCGTATCCTGCTACTACACAAGTCTTTCCGGCTACAATTAAATTGGTGGTCCGATTAATGCCGTCCCAAACCGATTGCCCGGTGCCGTATCGGTTGTCAAACAAATATTTGCACTGTGCATTATTGACCGCAATCATGGGATGCTCTAAATCTCCAGCCGCATCCATTGCCTGCAAACGGCGGATACCTGTGGTGGTTTCTTCACAGCCTCCAATAACCCCGGGTAACAAATCTCTTCTTTGGGTATGAATCAAATGCACCAAATCGCCGCCGTCATCAATAATAATATTGGGACCGCAATCCAGTACTTTATTTAAATGTGCCACATATTCTTCATTGGTTGCACCATGCCAAGCATACACATGAATGCCTTTAGAAACCAATCCTGCTGCCACATCATCCTGTGTAGATAAAGGATTGCTTCCGGTCACATACATATTGGCGCCTCCCGCTGCCAGCAATAATGCCAAATTGGCCGTCTTTGCTTCCAGGTGAACGGAAAGTGCAATGTTCAGCCCTTGAAAGGGTTGATTTGCTTCAAAATCCTTTTTAATTTCTGCCAAAATCGGCATGTTGGACTGTACCCATTCTATTTTTTGCAACCCCGCAGGGGCCAAGTTTACATCTCGCACAATATAGCTCATAGTCGGACAACCTTTCTTTTTTATTATCCTATTTATTTTAT
>CAYMRI010000008.1:0-27117 GCA_964392835.1 uncultured Eubacteriales bacterium | reverse complement strand
GGTGCTTTTGTTCCTTTTATTGTGTGAGGAGATATGAACTGGAAGCGCCGGAGGCAAAAGATTCAAAATGTCAAAACAATGTGTCTAAAATGTTAATTTTTTTCTTTGCAAATGTCGAAAAATTGTGCTAAAAAAGCATAAACAAATGCGCAGTGCATTTGAAATAACATTTATAAAGGAGAACACACATGAAAACAGCAGCAAAAGTATTTATTATTATTGGTATGATCGCAGGATGTTGGTATATTCTTCCTATCATTTTCGGCGCTATTGCACTGAGCAAAATGAAGAAAGAAAAGCCTTCTGTAGGCTTTAGCGTTTGTGTACTTATTTTCTGTAGCCTATTGGGCGGAATTTTCCTCCTTTGCAGCAAAGAAGAAGAATATGCAGCAGTTCCTGCAGAACCCACTGATTCTGAATAATATTGCGATTATTTATATGAAAAACAACACCGTAACAGCATAGAAGTTATGGTGTTGTTTTTTGTTGCGGACATCTCTTGTTTTATGATAGAATGCAAACAAATAAAAATAAAACCACTAAAGGAATTGTACCTATGGACTTACAAATGAAGCAAGCATTTCTGGCAATTTTGAAAGAAGAATTAATTCCGGCTATGGGGTGTACAGAGCCCATTGCGCTGGCATATGCGGCAGCCAAGGCAAGAGAACTGCTGCCGGAGAGGGCAGTGCCGGAACGCATGGTTGCCTACTGCAGCGGCAATATGATTAAAAATGTCCGTTGTGTCCAGATCCCCAATTCCGGCGGTATGCATGGCATTGAAGCAGCGGTGGTGCTGGGGGCTGTGGGGGGAGATGCCACACGGAACATGGAAGTGTTGGAGGCCGTAACCCCAGAAGCGCAGGCGCACACCAGGGACATGCTTCGGCAGGGGCTTTGTACCGTGGAATATCTGGATTCTGAAATTCCCCTTCACTTTATCATAGAAGCATTTTTCGGCGATACCACGGTTACCGTTGAAGTGATGTATTCCCATTTGAATATTGTAAAAATCATGAAAAACGGCCAGGTGCTGCATCAAACATCTGCAAGAGAATCAACTCGGGAAACCGGCGACCGCTCCCTGCTTACCATGGAAGGGATTAAAACATTTGCGGATGAAATAGAAATCAACGAAATTAAAACACTGTTTGACCGACAGATTCAATATAACATGGACATTGCTTACGAAGGCATTTCCGGCGAGTATGGCGTTAACATTGGAAAAATCATTCGTTCCTGCTATGCAGACAGCACCGTAACCCGCATGAAGGCTTATGCAGCGGCGGCGTCTGAAGCCCGTATGGATGGGTGCGATATGCCGGTGATTATCAATTCCGGCAGCGGGAATCAAGGCATTGCCTCCTCTGTACCGGTAATTGTGTATGCAAGAGAAAATAACATGCCCAAAGAACGCCTTTACAGAGCCCTTGTGTTTTCCGCCCTCTTAACCATTTATCAAAAAGAATTTATTGGGAAATTATCCGCTTTTTGCGGCGCCGTCTCTGCTTCTTGCGCCGCAGGCGCCGCCATTACCTATCTGTGCGGCGGCACGATGGGACAAATTAAAGCAACCGTGGATAATACCCTTGCCAATATTCCGGGTGTTATTTGTGATGGTGCAAAGATCTCCTGCGCCGCAAAGATTGCATCTTGCATTGATGCTTCTATGATGGCCCATTTCCTGGCTATGAATGACAAAGCCTACCAGGCTTATACCGGTATTTTAAAAGAAGAAACCGGGGAGACCATCAGCTGTGTGGGCTATATTGGAAAAATCGGCATGAAAGAAACCGATAAGGAAATCGTAAAATTAATGCTGGATACCTGATTTCCCTTGACAATCTCGCGTCTCCCATGTTATAAATTAAATTGAGTTCAATTTAATTGTATACTATTTTTACAGGAGGCAAATATATGGGCATTTATGATTTTACAGTAAAGAATGTAAATGGAGAAGAAGTTTCCTTGTCTCAGTACAAAGGAAAGGTTTTGCTTGTGGTGAACACAGCGACGGGCTGCGGTTTTACCCCACAATATGAGGGCTTGCAGGATTTGTATGAAAAATACAAAGAGCAAGGTTTGGAAATTCTGGATTTTCCCTGCAACCAATTTGGTGGACAGGCCCCCGGTACGGAAGAAGAAATAGTGGATTTCTGCCAGTCCCGATATGGCGTGACCTTCCCGCAGTTTGCAAAAATTGAAGTGAACGGCGAAAAGGAAGCACCCCTTTACACATATCTGAAAAAACAAAAGGGTGGCTTTATGAGCAGCAATATTAAATGGAATTTTACAAAGTTCCTGGTGGACAGAGAGGGGAATATTATAGAGCGTTTTGCGCCTACCACAACGCCTGAAAAAATCGAACAAAGCATCCAAGGGGTATTATAATTATGTTAAAAGTAAAAAAACCAACTCTTTTATTGGTGGCGGGTATTGTGTGGCTGATTGCCGGCATCAATATTCTGCGTATTGGCATTCAGTCTTTTATTGATTGCTTTGCTGCGGACAAAGTGGTAAAATATTTATTGATTATTGCCGGAGCCATTGTGATTTTGACAGGTTTCTATTTCATGTTTTCCAAAATCGTGAAGAAACACACAAAACGCATTCTGGGATATCCGGAGGAGAAGAAATCCATTTTCTACTTCTTTGATGTAAAGGGGTATCTCCTCATGGTTTTCATGATGGGACTTGGCATCGGCTTGCGGTTCAGCAATTTGTTTCCGACTGAGTTTTTTGCAGTATTTTACAACGGACTTGGTTCTGCGCTTTCCATTGCGGCCATAATCTTTTTGAAGAACTGGATTTCTGCGCGGCGGAATCCGTAAACAGGAAAGAGAACATACCTATGAAGCTTCGTAAATTTTTATCGCTTATCATTGCATTGATTGCATTTGGATTGGGAACCGCAGGTATCTTTTTACCCATTTTGCCTACGGTGCCTCTGTATCTTTTGGCTGCATTTTGCTTTGCCAACAGTTCAGAGCGTCTGCATAACTGGTTTTTGAACACCGGATTGTATCAGCGGCACCTGCTTCCGTATTTGAAAGCAGGAGGGGTTACCCGCAAGGCAAAGCTTTATTTAATCTTTGGGGTAAGTCTGCAGATTGGCGTTGCTGCATTTCTGGTACGAAGCAGCATGGTAGGTTTGGCGATACTGGGCATACTGTATCTTGGTTTTCTCATCAGCATGCTGTTTATTGTAAAGACTGTGTTGCCACAAGAAAAGCCACCCAAAGTTTCAAGTGTAAAAACAAAAGTGAAATCAGTAGAGAGGGGATAAGTATGGACGATTTGAAGTATGAAGGTTTGAAATTGGAGAATCAATTGTGTTTTCCGCTTTATGCCGCATCCCGTGAAATTATCAAACAATATAGACCTTACCTGGATGCCATTGACCTTACTTATACCCAGTACATTACCATGATGGTAGTTTGGGAAGAAAAGAAGATCAATGTCAGCGCCCTGGGTAAGAAATTATATTTGGATTCCGGCACTTTGACCCCTGTGTTGAAAAGTTTGGAGGCAAAGGGGTATGTCCGCCGCTATCGTTCTTCTGCGGACGAGAGAGTCCTTCTGGTAGAAGTGACGGAAGCAGGAGAAGCCTTAAAGGAGCAGGCGGTATTGGTACCCCAACAAATGGCCGGATGTTTCAAATTGAGTCCGGAGGATTTCATGCAGCTGTACCAGCTTTTGTATAAAGTGCTTGGGACGATGCAAACAGAACCCTAAAACAACATAAACTCATACAACCGGACGGTACCCGCTTGGGAATCGTCCGGATTATAAATTCGGAGCATAATATATCTGGCACTTTGGTTCCCGATGTTGAAAGATGCCTTATTCCGATTGCAGGAAGGCTGATAGTCCACAGAAGTCCATGTATTTGCATCGCTGGAAATCAGCAGTTCCCATTCTGTCATATTGCCATAGCCGGGCTCTACCGTCTTAGTATTTAAAATCGTATAAGTATTAAAATTTTTCTCGGCGCCTAAATCAATGATGACCCATTGGCGGGTGCCGTCAAGACTGTATTGCTGATTGGATATACTGCCGGTGGTGGAACACCATTTGGTGCTTGCATTCCCGTCAATGAGCAGCGCTGCACGCTCACTGTTGTTTACTTGGCCGGATACTTTGTAAATCGTGGCGTTGGCACACAAGTTGTCCCCGGTGGTCACAGCACTTTCCGCCTTGGCGGTTTTCTCCCCGTGCACCGGCGCAGAAACCATGGGGTAAACGGGATTTTCCACATTGGGCAAATTCTCAGTAATAAAATTGTCGGGGTAATTGCCAAAGCCGGTGAACGCCCAAGTACCTTCTTTCAATTCTTTCACATATTGGAGCCGAAGGGATTCCATACAATCAAAGCCGGTAATCTCTTTTACCATCTGGTTAAAACGGGAAGTGGTGTCGTAAGGGTCGTCGTTGAGCTGTGCGCCTGTGTTATTTTTCACCAGACGATTGATAGAATCAATAAGTCCATAAGACTCCTTGGTGGTTGGATATTTGGCATCCATATAGGCGAAAAACCATTTGTTGTTGCCGTATGCTTCATAGCCCCAATCCTGCAGTGAGGTGTCATCCGCAGTATACACCTGCACATATTCTGCACTTGCCCAATGGAAATACCGGAAGCCTCCGTAATTTGCCAAATTTTCTGTCCACCAGGCATCATCGCCGTAGTTTAGATTGTTGCCGTACTGCTGGGCAGAGTGGGTAATTTCATGAGAGAAGAATCCAATGTCCCCCGGGTTGGAATTTGCATAGTCCACGGATACCACAATTTTGGTGCCAATGGCATAAGCCACGCCATCATAGGATTTATCTGCCTCAAAGGTAATGGTTTTTGGCTCGGCGCCGGTGGCAAACCGGGTGTAAATTTTAGGATAGCTATTGTAGAAAAGCTGCGTCAGACTTTCTTGATACCCCGAAGCCGTAATCAAATCCCAGTCGCCGGTGTAGAGCAGTTTGTATTCGCTGTCAGAGTAGGTACCTTCGCTGATGGTAAAGGGAATACTCATAAGGAAGGGGAAGCCTGCATTTCCGCTGTCAATGGAAATGTTCAAATAATAATTGCCGGGGTCCACATAAGGCACGGTAAGCTTGATGTTTCCGGTATAGGTGCCGTTTTTCCCTTCCGGCACAATGCCCTCGTGGCAAATGACCCCCTTGGTACTGCCTTGGTCACCGATGCTTCCAATAAATATGGTAGGCAAATTGGTGGTAAAGGGGATGACAATAAATTCACCGCTTGCCGCAGAAAGGGATGTGTAGTCACATTGTACCCGCACATCGATGGTATCTATATTTACAGTAAGGGTTTTGTCTGTGCTGTTTGCCTCATAGTAGGCCATGAGATTTACGGCACTGTTTAGGGTATTGGTGTTGGTGGTGCGGCCATCCAGTTTGTATTTCACGGTGTAGCCGGGATATTTTTCCACCACTTCTTTCAGCAGCTCTTCGCCCCTGCCTAAAAAATCATATTTTTCATAGGCAACACCTTCATCCGGTGCCCATGTATCGGTGTTTTCTGTACCCGTCAGCGCAGGGGTGGGAGCTACCGTGGGAGACGCCTGGCCGCTTTGGGAGGGATTTTCCTCCGGGGTTGTGACACAAGAAGCAACAGACAGAAGCAGCATGGCAGCAAGCAAAATCATGATTATTTTTTTCATGGAAAAACATCCTTTCATGGGGTTCTACAATTCCTATCATAGCAAGATATTGCTGAAATGTCCAATTTGCGCAAGGGGTGTCGAAAAAATGTCGTTGTAATACAGATAAAAATATGCTATAATAGTTTCATTAAATTTATTTTAAAAAGGGAGATAATTATGAAAAAAATGAAAGTGTTTTCAATTGTTCTAAGCATGCTTTTGGTTTTCTGCCTGAGCACATGCGTGGTATCTGCAGCTGACGGAGATTTGTTAAACGGCTGGGAAGGTGCAGATTTAGTAGCTAAAGATAATGGTTCTGAACAAGGCGGTATCAGAGATAAGGAAATGAATGTGGTACATTTAGGCAGCGAAGATAGCACAAAGAGTGATGGTCATGCTTTGTGGGGTTATGAACCGGATGCTTATGACACCGCAAAGGCTACCAAGTATTATACTTGCGTTGTAAAGATTAAGATAGTCGAAGAAGGGGAAGATACAGAAGATAATGTATTGCGGGTAGACCCGAAAATCAGACCGCAGGATAACACGCCTGAGCCTCAAGATCCGGGTGACTATTACACCGGTGAACAACTTTGCGAAATGGTACCGGCTGAAGATGGATTCCTTTATTTGTATACTGTATTGGAACCGGAAGAATATGCAGATGCATCTTCTATTAAGGTTGAAAACAGAGTATGGTTTACCATGAACTCCGGTTGGGTAATCGACGTTTACGGTATTGCGATTTATGAAGGCGACTTGTCTGAACAATATGAAGCAATGTGCACACCGGCACCGACTCCGACTCCGGAACCGACCCCGACCCCGGAAGCAACTCCGACTCCGGAACCAACCGAAGCTCCTACAGAAGAACCTACAGAAGAACCTACTGTAGCACCTACCGTAGCTCCTACAGAAGAAGCACCGGCAGTCGACCAACCTGCTGATGGATTCCCCATTTGGATTATTGTTGTGATTGCAGTTGCAGTTGTAGCAGTAGTGGTTGTTGTTATCGTAGTAATGAAGAAGAAAAAATAAAGATATTTTTTGATGGCAATAATATGGGCTTATGCAGAAAATGCATAAGCCCTGTTTTTATATTAGTATGCATAAAGGATATGGTTAGTTCCAGTTTGAATGTGCAAAAGATAATACTAATTTTGCAATTTCCTTTGGGCTTTTATCAATGCCTTCAAGCAACCAACGGCGAAGCATAAAATATCCGCCTCCTGCCATATAAGAAGAAACAAGCTTTATTTCATTATTATCGAGAACAACCCCTTTCGTAAGCGTTTTGTTTTCGCCGAGGAGTGTAAAAAAGAATTCATCAAATAAGCAAATGATATCTTCTTCCGAATTGTTCCGAATAAAAATTTTAACCAACTCTCTATGTTCGTACAAATAGGTACATAATTGCTCTACATATTGGTAAGGGGAGTTGATTAATGCAGTCATATCAAGCGAAGACTGAATACTCTCTGCAAATTGCGATTGCATATCTACCAGCACATCCCGGGGGACATTATAATGACGGTAAAAGGTTGCACGGTTAATCCCTGCTTCATTACATAATTCCGACACGTTAATTTTATCTAGTGGTTTTCGTTCTATAATTCGTAAGAGGCCTTCATGCAAAAGCCGTTTTGTCAATGCAATTCTTTGATTACCATTCATTTTTCTTCCCTTTCTTTGAAAAATTTTTTGCAAACCGCAATACATTTTACGATTTTGTGTTGCATACGTATCAAATTATATTAAACTGATTGTTGTGAATGCGACAAGTGTTGCGCTATAATTGTACTATCATGATACGGCATTGTCAAGATAGCCGTGTTTTATGAGAATACATATTATGTGAGGAGCGATAAGAAAAATGAAAAACACTTTGAATGGTATTGTTCTCTGTCTCTTTGAGATTGTGGTGGGTATTCTTCTGTTGATTAACCCTATCAGCTTTACTACGGGTATCATTACTGTAGCCGGAGTTGTACTTATAATCCTTGGTGTTATCAGCATTATCAAGTATTTTAAAACAGAGGCCAAGCAAGCTGCAGTAGGCCAGTATCTGATGAAGGGGCTTGTTTCACTTCTTGCGGGAACTTTTTGCACCTTTAATTCTCATTGGTTCATTGCAACTTTTCCCGTACTGACGATTCTCTATGGTGTAGTAGTCCTGGTTACCGGTCTTGGTAAAATTCAGCTTACCGTTGATATGATTCGCATGAAGAGTAAAAAAATATTTCTTGCGATTATTAGTGCGGTAATTTCTATCGCCTGCGGCGTAGTGATTTTGAATAATCCCTTTACTTCAACGGCGGTACTTTGGATGTTTACGGGGATTACCCTGCTTGTTGAGGCTGTGATTGATTTCATTACCCTTATTGTAAGTGGGAAAGGAAAAAAGACTGCAGACAATGAATAAGGATAACGTTTATTGCAAATGCTGTTTCCATACCCATTGATTCTGCTATGTAGGGGCTTATACAAGAAGCACTTTAAAATATAAAAAATTTTAAGAGAGGTAAAATAAATGGCAAAGCAACTGAAACTTACCCCCTCCCAATTAAAAAAAATACGTACCGTTGATGAACGGCTCATGTCCTATAATATCGAAATGACCGAGATTACCGGCGGCACCTTCTGGAAGGCATACACACCTGAACAGATTGCAGGAATAGAGGAATTTCGTGTTTCCGGTCAATTAAACGATTTTACCACTATGGCTGATTTAATGCAGTATTATCCGCCCATCAACTTGTATGATGAGAAACTGAGAAAACGGGCAAAAGAACTTGGGTCTGCTTGGATTCGTGTGTCGGGTTCCTGGGCCACCAAGACCTACTACGACTTTGAAGGGATTACTGGAGGCAAAGCGCCTGCTGGATATGCCAGTGTTCTGACAAAAGAACAATGGATTGGAGTTCTTGAATTTGTAAAGGCTGTAAACGGAAAACTGCTTATCTCTGTAAGCAACTGTGCCGGTGACCATCCTAACGGCGGCCCCCTGGACTTGACACAGACAAAGAAAATATTTCATTTCAGCCATGAATACGGGGTGGACATTGATGCTGCCGAATTTATGAATGAGCCGAATATGCTTGAAATGTCCGGCGCTCCAGCAGGTTATACTCCTGCGGACTATGTAAGGGATCAGGATATTTTCAACGCTTGGATAAAGGAAAACTATCCGAACTGTCTTATTGTTGGCCCTTGTTCCTTGGGGGACGGTGCTATGGGTAAGATGGATGTTAAAAACGCTGGGGCAGGCATCGGCAGTATGATGCAAATTTGTACCGCCCATGATTTGATGAACGGCACAAAAGTACCGCTTGATGTGTTCAGCTATCATTATTATAATGGTGTTTCTGAGCGTCTTGCATCTATGATACCAGATGGTCATTGGGACGGCAGGGAAGCCCATACTGATGCATATTTATCGGTTGCATCCCAAAATGCCCGGGTTTATGTTCCTATTCGTGATAAGTACGTTCCCGGTGGCCAGATGTGGGTAACAGAATCAGGCGATGCAGGCGGCGGTGGGGATACTTGGGCTTCCACTTATCTGGATGTTCTTAGAACGCTCAACGAACTTGGAAGTTTTTCAACCATTACCGACGGGATAATCTTCCACAATACGCTGGCTTCCTCCGATTACGGCTTTTTGCAGCACGGAACATTTGAACCTCGTCCCAATTACTTTGCCGTTCTGCTTTGGAATACGCTTATGGGAACTACCGTTTATGACTGTGGCAATCCAAACACAGAAGGAGCACACATTTATTGCCATTCCCGTAAAGATGGAAAATACGGCTGTGTATATCTCATGATCAATAATTCGTTGACGGATTCCACCACTGTCGAGTTATCTTGTGATACTGACATTTATACATTATCCGGCAATGGCGATATTCGCAGCAGAGTAATGTATCTTAACGACGAGGCACTTGTAATAACCGAAAACCATGAATTGCCTGAATTAAAAGGAAAACACCAAAAGGCCGGAAAAATAGAATTGGCTCCGGGTACTTGCACTTTTGTCGTATTTGGATAGATATGCGTTCACACCATGCGAGGCTTTAGCCTTCCCTTGCGCCCTTTGCATGGGCGGACTTGGTACTTTTCCATGGAAAAAGTGGGCTCCGGCCGCTATCTATTTATCTTTAACTTACGCAACCTCTTGTTCTTGGCGCTGAACATAGGGTTGTACTGCATTTTCTGAAAAAATAGCGTTTTTGCAGTACAAAACAGGCAATTTGTACTGCATTTTTACAATTTTAAAGAAAAATGCAGTACAACCGTATTCCTATCTACGCCTGTTGCGCGGCAAATTTTTGCTTTAGCGTATTGATTTTTCCCTGCTCTGCCATCTCCGCAGTATACCAGCCCTTGGCTTCCATTTCGTTGTAAATACAATTTTGCATGCACAAAGATTCATTCAGTGCATTCTCAAAGGCCTGATGCACATTGGCAGTAGGGGACTCGATAGCCCCGTGCATATATAAATCGCAGGCGCCTTTTTCCAGATGGAGCAAATCCTCCATTAAATTTCTGTCGTTCATCATGTTTTTGTCTCCTCCATCTTAAAGCAATCCGTAAAAACTCTGGAACACCTGTTGGTGTTTTTGTGCCATTTGCTGCACACAAGCTTTTAACTTTGCATCCTGTAGCTGGCCGGCTACTTCCTGACACCGGGTCTGAAAATATTTTTCATGACTCAGTGCATCCTCCACGTACATTAATTCTTTTGATGTCATATGACTCACCTCCAAAGGTAGTTTGCAAATTTTGCTGGAAAAATATGCGTCGGTATGGTAGACTCAAGATATTATGGAAAAGGACGGACCAATACTATGCATTTTATTGGAATTATTATTGCAGTAGCCGCATTTTTATGTATCGGGGTATTTCATCCCATTGTCATTAAATTTGAATATTATTTTTCTTGTAAAAAATGGCCGGTGTTTTTAGTGGCCGGTGTTTTGTTTGTGGCACTTTCTCTTTTTGTTGAAAATGCTATTATTTCTTCTGTTCTTGGTGTCATTGGCTGTTCCTGTTTCTGGTCCATTCGGGAATTGTTTGAACAAAGAGAACGGGTACGGAAAGGTTGGTTTCCCAAAAATCCCAATCGGAAAGACTAAATGAACGGATATATTAAAGAAGTAAAATTAAATAGGCCTATTGATGACACGTCCTATCTGAATGACATTCCGGCAATCAAACACTTGATGCAACATGGAAAATTGTCCTTCAAAAAGGACGTTACGTTTTTTGTGGGGGAAAACGGCACAGGAAAGTCCACACTAATTGAGGCCATTGCGGTGGCTGCAGGTTTTAATGCAGAAGGTGGCACTGCCAATTTTTATTTTAGTACACGGAACTCTCATTCGGATTTATGGGAAGCCCTTAGCCTATCCAAACAGGGAAAGCCGAAAGATGGTTTTTTTCTACGGGCAGAAAGTTTTTACAACATTGCCAGCTATATTGATGAATTGGGTGTCACAAATAGTTACGGTGGAGTTTCTCTGCATGACCAATCCCATGGGGAAAGTTTTTTGGCATTAGTGCAAAACCGTTTTTCCGGCAACGGATTGTATATTTTGGATGAGCCGGAGGCGGCGTTGTCTCCCATGCATCTGCTGACTTTAATGGCAGAGATTCATGAACTGGTGAAAAATAATTCTCAATTTATCATTGCCACCCATTCGCCAATCTTAATGGCATTTCCGGGTGCAGAAATTTTTTCTTTCACAGAACAGGGGATTTGCTCTGTTGCCTATGAAGAAACAGAACATTATCAAGTGACCAAGGCTTTTCTGGACAATCCCGAACGTATGTTGAAAAATTTGTTGGAGTAGGAAGTTTTTATCTATCCGGATACAGTCTTTGAAGTTTCCGGAAATGGAAAAATTATATGGTTTTTCCCCCGAAACCCCGCCGGAAACCTTGACACAGAAGGGTAGTGGGATTTATACTTATAAGAAGGCTGAAACTAATTCACAATAAGTTGAAGAGCTTTATTATAAATTAAAGGAGGATGCCAAAGATGGGCAAAACAGTTGAAATCAGATGGCACGGACGTGGCGGACAAGGCGCAAAGACAGCTTCTTTGTTGTTGGCAGACGCAGCGTTTAATTTCGGAAAGTATGTACAGGGTTTCCCTGAATACGGTCCGGAAAGAATGGGAGCACCGATTACTGCTTATAACAGAATCAGTGACGAAAGACTTCCGATTCACAGTAACATTTATGAACCGGATTATGTTGTGGTTGTAGACGATACCTTAATCTCTTCTGTAGATGTAACTGCAGGTTTGAAAGAGGATGGTGCAATTATTATTAACACCACAAAGACTCCGGATGAAGTAAGACCTTTGTTAAAGGGCTATAAAGGAAAGGTTTGTACCGTAGACGCAAAGACCATTTCTGTAGACGCACTGGGAAAATACTTCCCGAATACCCCGATGTTGGGTGCCGTTGTAATGGTAAGTAAAGTGGTAGATCCGGAAGAATTCAGAGCAGACATGGTAGAATCCTTCAAGCATAAATTTGCCAAGAAGCCGGAAGTGGTAGAAGGCAATATTAAAGCTTTGGAAAGATCTATGAAGGAGGTACAGGGACTATGAGTAAAGAATTAAAGACCATTGCCGCTGATGTAACCTGGCAAGATATTACACCGGGTGGAATGATTCCTTGGGCAGGAAATGCACATTTGTTTAAGACCGGGGACTGGAGAACTATGAAGCCGGTTTGGAATTCTGAAAAATGTAAGCAATGTTTGCTTTGTGCGCCTGTATGTCCTGATGTTTCCATTATGGTAACAGCAGAAGGAAAGATGAGCGGTATCGATTATGATCACTGCAAAGGCTGTGGCGTTTGTACAAAGGCTTGTAAGTTTGGCGCTTTGGAATTCGTTCCGGAAGATAAATAAGGAGGAAGGAAGAAATGGCTATAAGAGAAAGAATGAGTGGTAACGAAGCAACAGCGGTTGCCATGAGACAAATCAATCCTGACGTTGTAGCGGCTTTCCCGATTACACCGTCTACTGAAGTACCCCAATATTTTTCAACATTCGTGTCCAATGGACAAGTTGATACAGAATTCGTGGCAGTAGAATCCGAACACAGTGCAATGTCCGCATGTATCGGTGCACAGGCAGCCGGCGGTAGAGCAATGACTGCAACTTCTTCCAACGGTTTGGCTTTGATGTGGGAAGAGCTCTACATTGCAGCATGTTCCAGACTGCCAATCGTTATGGCTTGTGTAAACAGAACCCTCTCCGGACCGTTGAACATCCAGAACGAACACAGTGACTCCATGGGTGCAAGAGATTCCGGATGGATTCAGTTGTATTCTGAAAATAACCAAGAAGCTTATGACAATATGTTGATGGCACATTTGATTGCAGAAAACCCCAAGGTAATGTTGCCTTTGATGGTTTGCCAGGATGGTTTTATTACCTCTCATGCAATTGAAAACATTGAATTGGTAGAAGATGACAAGGTAAAAGAATTTGTAGGAGACTATCATCCGGAAAATTATCTGTTAGACAGAGAAAATCCTTGTGCAGTAGGTCCGTTGGATCACTTTACACACTGCTATGAACATAAGAGACAGCAGGCAGAAGCTATGCGCAATGCAAAAGAAGTTATCCTGGAAGTTTCCAAGAAGTTCGAAGAAATGACAGGCAGAAGCTATGGCTTGTTTGAAGCTTATAACACCGACGGTGCAGAAGTAGCAGTTGTTCTGTTAAACTCTTCCGCAGGTACTGCAAAATATGTTGCTGACCAATATGCTGCAAAGGGCGTAAAGGTAGCAGTCATTAAGCCGAGAGTCTTCAGACCGTTCCCGGTAGATGAAATTGCAGAAGCTTTGAAGCAATACAAAGCTGTTGCTATCATGGATAAGACCGAAAGCTTTAATGCAGCAGCAGGTCCTCTGTTTACAGAAGTAACCAGTGCTATGATGGTAAAAGGCGTAACAGAACCGAAGGTAGTTGCTTATACGTATGGTTTGGGCGGAAGAGACGTTAAGGCTGACGATATCGCAGTGGTATTTGACAATCTTCTGGAAATTGCAAAGACCGGTGTTGTAAAAGAAGCATTCAACTACTTGGGTGTAAGAGAATAAGGAGGTGCAGACAAATGGCATATAATTTTAAAGAAGTAATGGCAAGACCTGATCGTTTGACAGGCGGACATAGAATGTGTGCAGGCTGCGGTGCTCCTGTTGTTGTAAGACAAATCTTAAAGGCAATTAAGCCGGAAGATCACGCAGTAATCGGTTCTGCAACCGGTTGTTTGGAAGTTTCCACTTTCCTGTATCCGTATACAGCTTGGAAAGATTCCTTTGTACACAATGCATTTGAAAATGCAGGCGCTACCGTTTCCGGTGCAGAAGCAGCTTATGTAGCAATGAAGAAGAAGGGTAAGTTAAAAGAAGGAGATACCAAGTTCATTGCATTTGGTGGTGACGGCGGTACTTACGATATCGGTTTGCAGTCCTTGTCCGGTGCTATGGAAAGAGGACACGATATGGTTTATGTTTGCTACGATAACGGCGCTTACATGAACACCGGTATCCAAAGATCTTCTGCAACTCCGCACTATGCAGATACCACCACTTCTCCGGCAGGTAAAGTGATTCCCGGTAAAATGCAATGCAGAAAAGATTTAACCGAAGTATTGGTAAACCACCACATCCCGTATGTTGCACAATCCATTGCGATGGGTAACATGAAGGATTTGTATGAAAAAGCTGAAAAGGCTATTTATACACCGGGTGGGGCTTTCTTAAACGTAATGGCTCCTTGCCCAAGAGGTTGGAGATATCCGACTGAAGATTTGATGGAAATCAACAAGATGGCAGTAGAAACCTGCTTCTGGCCGTTGTATGAAGTAGAAAATGGTGTATACCACATTACTTACAAGCCGAAGGAAAAGAAGCCGGTAGCTGAATTCTTGAAAATGCAGGGCAGATTTAAACACCTGTTTAAGCCGGGCAATGAAAAATTACTGGAAGACATCCAGGCAGAAGTAGATGCTAGATGGGAAAGATTGCTGTTGTTAGAAGCATCTACCAACAAATAATTGTTTTATGTACCATAAATCAGCCTTCTCATAAAGGGAAGGCTGATTGAATGAAAAACAAGGGGGAAAGAGCTGATGTTAGCAGATGAAAGTAGAAGCCAGTCCACGCCGGTGGGAACCTTAGGAATTGTTGCGATGAATGGTTGCCAAGAAATCGGTGAAAAAGTAAATTATTACTTAGCGACAGGCAGAGCAAATTTTGATAGTGATTTAAAAGACGAACTTTCTTTTTATGGCTATATTAAAGATAGCTATTTGTTAAATGCAAGTTGCCCTCGTTTCGGAACAGGGGAAGCCAAAGGCGTATTGAATGAATCCGTTCGCGGCCATGACGTTTTTATCATTGTAGATGTATTTAACTATGGTTGTACTTATAAAATGTATGGTAATCCGGTTCCTATGAGTCCTGACGATCATTATCAGGATTTAAAGAGAATTATTGGTGCCATTGAAGGGAAAGCAAGAAGAGTGACTGTGATTATGCCCATGCTTTATGAAGGGCGTCAACACAGACGTACATACAGAGAATCTTTGGACTGCGCAGCAGCGTTGCAGGAATTGGTATCTTTGGGTGTAGATAACATCATCACCTTTGATGCGCACGACCCCAGAGTACATAATGCCATTCCATTTAGCGGATTTGAAAATGTAATGCCTACTTACCAAATGATTAAGGCATTGGTAAAAACCGTGCCGGACATTCAATTCAAGCCGGACAAGATGATGATTATTTCTCCGGATGAAGGCGGAATGGGCAGAAGTATTTACTACAGCTCTGTGTTGGGCGTAAACCTGGGTATGTACTACAAGAGAAGAGACTATTCCACCATTGTAAACGGCAGAAACCCCATCGTTGCCCATGAATTTTTGGGGGAATCTGTGGAAGGCAAGGATTTGATTATCGTAGACGATATGATTTCCTCCGGTGATTCTGTTTTGGATATTGCCAGAGATTTAAAGGCAAGAAATGCAAACCGTATCTTTGTGGCAACTACGTTTGGTTTGTTTACCGATGGCCCGAAAAAATTTGATGATGCCTATGAAAAGGGTTTGATTACCAAGGTATTTACCACAAACCTGAACTACAGAACAGAAGAAATCCGTAATCGCGATTGGTACTGTGAAGTGGATATGTCTAAGTACATTGCGTACATCATTGACACCTTAAACCACGACCAATCCACCAGTACATTGTTGGATCCGGCTTGGAGAATTAAGAAGTTCTTAAGCGAAAGAGGATATTTGTAATTTAAGAGAATATGTAACATGTTAAATCGGCCGAAGGCACGCAATGCTTTCGGTTGATTTTTTTATGTATTGTTGTATAATAGAGGAAGAAAGTACGCAAGATAATACGCAAGTACGTGGAGGAGTTTTTTGTGGGAGATTATAAACCACCTTTTACAATTACAAATGAAATATTATCGTATGTGGCATCCATTTCTGAAAAAATCGGACGTATCACAGCAACCGGTAATCTGGAAGCAAAACCACACTTAAGAAAAAACAATCGTATTAAGTCTATTCATTCATCCCTAAAAATTGAAGCAAATTCACTTTCTTTGGGACAGGTAAGGGATGTAATTAATGGTAAAATCGTATTAGGCGAACAGAAAGAAATCCAGGAAGTTAAAAATGCTTATGCTGCTTATGCGTGTTTTTCTGAAATAGATCCCTATAGCATTAAAGACTTAAAACGGTTCCATGGTATTATGACAAAATATGTTGTGGAGGAATCCGGTGATTTTCGCCGAGGCGAGGAAGGCGTATTCAACGGTGACCGATGTATTTTTATGGCGCCGCCTGCACGAATTGTTCCACAATTAATGGATGACCTTTTTCAATGGATGAAAGAAGCACAAAATAGCGTTCATCCGCTGATTCTCAGCAGCATTTTTCATTATGAATTTGTTTTTATTCATCCATTTGCTGATGGGAACGGCAGAATGGCAAGATTATGGCATACGGCGATTTTATCTAAATGGAAACCGGTATTTGAATATATTCCAATTGAGAGCCAAATTGAAAAGTTTCAAGACGAATATTATGATGCAATTGCTAAATGCCATGTGGATGGTGCGTCTACAAATTTTATTGCGTTTATGCTATCACAAATTGATAAAATTCTGGATGATATTTCTGTTCAAATTAGCGAAGATAATGAACAACTTTCGGAATATATCAAAAATTTGCTTGCAGTTATGGAATACGATATTCCTTATACAAGCAAAGCCCTCATGGAAAAACTGGGGTTAAAATCAAAAGAGGGCTTTCGCAGAAATTATTTGCATCCGGCAATCGATATGTATCTTATTCGCATGACAATTCCGGATAAGCCTAACAGCAGAAATCAAAGGTATGTAAAGGGTTAAGTAAACCAACTCATATGCTTTCGGTTGATTTTTTCATGTATTCCGAATAATTTTTAATATTACTTACATCAAAATGGAGGTAATATTTATGAAAGTACGAAAAATTACGGAAAAAGCCTTGGGGGCATTTGAGGAAAGTTTACGAACAGAGGAAAAAAGTGAGCATACCATTGAAAAGTATATGCGGGATATTCGATGTTTTTTTGTGTTTGTGAAGACTCGCCCCCTAAACAAGGAATTGTTATTATCCTATAAAGCATTCTTAGCGAGCAAATATGCGCCAAGTAGTGCAAATTCAATGCTTGCAGCAGTAAATTCCTTTTTGCGTTTTATCAATCGTTCTGATTTGCGTATAAAGCAATTTAAAATACAAAAGAAAGCGTATTGTTCTGCAACAAAAGAACTAAGCCAAGAAGAATATTTTTCTCTCATTAAAACAGCAGAGGATAGAAAAAAAGAACGGCTTTCTTTACTGATTCAAACCATATGCAGTACCGGAATTCGTATTAGTGAGCTTGCTTTTATTACAATGGAGGGCGTGAAAAAAGGAGAAATTGTTGTTTCTTGCAAAGGAAAAATAAGGACTGTTTTTATCGTATCAGCGTTACAACAAAAATTGATACAATATGCAAGGAAACAAGGAATTGTCTCAGGGATGATTTTTGTTACAAAAAATAATAAGCCACTTAACAGGAGTAATATTTGGGGTGAAATGAAAAACCTTTGTAAAGAGGCAGGTGTTCTGCCGGACAAGGTCTTCCCTCACAATTTGCGACATTTATTTGCCAGAACTTTTTATGGGATAGAAAAAGACATGGCAAAACTTGCAGATATCTTAGGACATTCTAATTTGAATACCACCCGTATTTATATTATTTCTACCGGGGAAGAACACCGCCGCAAGATGGAAAATATGCGGCTAATCTCATAAAAAAACTACATAATCAACATTATGTAGTAAAATTTGTCGCACTTCGTCATTTATTGTAATATAAAATTTTTGTGAAATCAACATAAAATCATTATTTCGTATAGTACTTACTTGGAAAACAATCTTGTACACCGCCGAAAAACCCTCTTTTTACTACATAATGTTGATTATGTAGTTTTAGGAAATATGAGGAGGTAATTTTATGGCACAAATTGCTGAGGTTATTAAATACGAAGGCGATAATTCTACTTTTATTTGGAAACATCCCAGTGAAGACTTTAATAGTCTGACACAGTTAATCGTCCATGAAAGTCAGGAAGCTATTTTCTTTATGAATGGGCAAGCACTTGATTTGTTTGGCCCAGGTCGATATACCCTCGAAACGCAAAATATTCCTAAAATAGGGAAATTTCTGAATCGCACTACCGGCGGTGAAACGCCGTTCCACTGTGAAGTTTATTTTATCAACAAAACGGAGCAGATGAGCATTAAGTGGGGAACAGACAGCAAAGTGCAATATATAGAGCCTACATATGGATTTCCGATTTCCATCGGTGCATCCGGCGAAATGAGCCTTCGCGCAGAAGACAGCCGCAAGTTACTGCTAAAGCTTGTTGGTACAGAAAATTTTCTTGGTCAGCAAAAATTGATTTCTTTCTTCCGAGCATTTTTGATGACTCGTGTTAAAACCTATATCGCACAAGCGATGAAAGCAAATGCAATCAATATTTTTGAACTGGATGAAAATTTAACCGTATTTTCTGAGTCTATCCATAAGCAACTCATTCCGGATTTTGCCGAGTATGGGGTTTCGTTGGAACGCTTCTTTGTTACCAATGTTGTAAAGCCGGATGGCGACAGACAGTATGAAAAATTCAAAGAATTGCATTTCCGACAATATGCAGATATCGCCGAGGCAAAGCTCCGGCAACAGACAGATATTATTTATGCACAGACGGAAGCGCAAAAAGTCATTATTGATTCTCAAGCGCAAGCTACCAAGCGTGCCCAGGAAGGCTACACCTACCAACAAGAACGTGGATTTGATGTTGCAACAGAAGTTGCAAGGAACGAGGCGGTTGGACAATTTACGAACCTTGGTGTGGGGCTTGGAACAATGGCAGGTGTCGGCGGTGCTGTTGCCGGTACAGTCGGTGATGCGATGCAGGATGCTATAAATCAAGTAAATGATAAACCAGTGGAATCCAAATGTATAAAATGTGGTGCATTGCTACCTTTGAATGCAAAATTCTGTTTAGAATGCGGAGAAAAAGTGATGGCGGCAATTTCGGCAGATATGGTAGTCTGCCCGGAATGTGGAAAAACCATTGCAAAAGGTAAGTTCTGTCCGGAATGCGGACATAAATTTATTACTGCTTGCCCCAAGTGTGGCAAAGACATAACCGCAGGCGCCAAGTTCTGCCTTGAATGTGGCGAGAAGCTCTAATGGAGGTACTGATGATGAAAAAAACATTTAAATTTTATTCTGTTATTTGGGCCGTTTTACTCGTACTTTTTAATGTAATTTCTTTTGTTTCCGTGAGTTTGGTGGGGCAGGAAAAATACACAGCTTCCTTTTGGATTGGCTATGTATTGATTACTCTCACTTTTATTGGTCAATTTATATGCACTTGCTTTGCACTGAATGATAATAACCTGAAAAGGGTTTTTTATAAGATCTCTCTTATTACAACTAGCTATACTGGTTTAATCCTGTCCTTTGTTTTCGGTGGACTTTGCATGCTGATTTCGTCGCTACCATATTGGATCGGTGTTCTGCTTTGTACGATTGTTTTAGCGCTAAATATCACTGCAGTTGTTAAAGCTACGGTAGCTATTAATATCGTGAGCCGTGTGGATGACAAAATCAAAGTGCAGACCTTTTTTGTTAAATCTCTTATTGTTGATGCCGAAGGTCTTATCGCAAGAGCACAATCTGAGGTAGTTAAAACAGAATGCAAAAAAGTATATGAAGCTGTTCGTTATTCTGACCCGATGAGTAACGATGCTTTGGCTTCGGTTGAAAGGGAAATTACCGCTAAATTTTCTGAATTTGTTGAGAAAGTGAAAGCGGATAATGCTGAAAATGTAGTGGCCATCGCAGAGGAACTTGTTCTTTTGATTGGTGATAGAAATGAGAAGTGTAGGTTGTTGAAGTGATATGAAAAATACAGAAATTGCATCAAAAGAATTGATGAATATGAATTGTTTTTCTTTGCCAATAAACGCAAAAGATTTTTCACGATGTACATTTTGGTATTATACAAAATTAAAGACGGCAAATTTGATTTTGGAAAATTGCTGTTTTCATTGTAGAAATTTTGAAGAAATGAATGACCGAAGAGAATATGAACTTCATGGAGAAAACGGAAAATATATACATGCACTATGCTTCTGTAATAGCAATTCCGAGAAAATACCAATGTGGTATCTTTATTCAGGAATATCTGGGAATGGAGTTAGTTTGGGATTAACCCCTTCAGTTATGCTAAAATTCATCGCTTCTATAAAAAATGTTACAACCCCAACGGGGACTAATTTGCAAAAAGACAAGGACTTTGATGTTGAATATGGTTGGATATTTTATCGTAAACAAGATAATTTAGCGACTGTAAAATACAAAGGGGAATGGTATTCTTTAATAGATTCAGACGTCTCTGTTTTTGAAAGAAACAACAACTTTGTTAAGGACTATCCATGGGAATACGAAAAGGAATTTAGGATAATCATAAAAAACAAAACGGAGATCGTATATGACAAGTTAATTATAGACATTCCGAAAGATATACTTAAGCTTTTGAAAATTAGATATGCTCCTGAATTAACAGAATCGACATTTTTAAATTTACTGCCTGAATTAAAAGGTTTTCAAAAAACTGTATTTACAAAAAACGAACATAGTAAATTGTCGATTTGCATGAATTTGCACAAGCGAAACTCTGAAGATATTATTGATAACATACCCCAAATAATAACTCAGCATAATGCAAAAAAAATTTGTAGCCAAATTAAATCCACTAATTTTTGTGGTGACAAAGGAGAAAATCAATGACACTATTCAAATGCAAAATGTGCGGAGGCACATTAGAAATCAATAATAACGAAACGGTGGCAACCTGCGAGTATTGTGGTACACAGCAGACATTGCCAAAATTAGATGATGACAGAAAGGCGAACCTCTACGACAGAGCCAACCATTTTCGCCGCAACAATGAATTTGACAAAGCAATGGGAATCTATGAGCAGATTCTAAATGAGGATAACACAGATGCCGAGGCATATTGGTCTCTTGTTCTCTGCCGCTATGGTATTGAATATGTAGAAGACCCTTCCTCTCATAAGCGTATTCCTACTGTAAATAGGGCGCAGTTTACATCAATTTTTGATGATGATAACTATAAATCCGCTTTGCAGTATGCAGACGGCTACCAACGCCATCTTTACGAAGAAGAGGCAAAAGCAATCAACGAAATCCAAAAGGGCATTCTTGCCATTTCTCAAAAGGAAGAACCCTTTGATGTGTTTATTTGTTATAAAGAAACCGACAATAACGGTCGCCGTACACCCGATAGTGTTTTAGCTAATGATTTGTATCACCAACTGACGCAAGAAGGCTTTAAGGTATTCTTTGCACGCATTACCCTCGAAGATAAGCTCGGCTCTGCATACGAGCCATATATCTTTGCGGCATTAAACTCTGCAAAGGTAATGGTAGTACTGGGTACCAAGCCTGAGTTCTTCAACGCTGTATGGGTTAAAAACGAATGGAGCCGTTACCTTGCCCTCATTAAACAAGGACAAAAGAAAATGCTCATCCCTGCCTATAAAGACATGGACCCGTATGATTTACCGGAAGAATTTTCCCATCTGCAGGCGCAGGATATGTCCAAGCTGGGCTTTATGCAGGACCTGATTCGTGGTATTAAGAAGATTGCACAAGCAGATGCTCCAAAAGCAACAGTTGTGAAGGAAACCGTAATTGCTGGTGGAAACGCTAATACTGCACCCTTGCTGAAACGTACATTTATGTTCCTCGAAGACGGGGATTGGAATTCCGCCAACGAATACTGTGAAAAGGTGCTGGATATCGATCCAGAAAACGCATCCGCTTATCTTGGCAAATTGATGGCAGAGTTGCATGTAAAAACGCAAGATGCCTTAAAAGACCAAGCTGAGCCTTTCGTCATCAGCAACAACTACCAAAAAGCCGTCCGCTTTGCTGACGAAAAGTTAAAGACAGCACTTGTTGGCTACATAGAGCATATCAATACACGCAATGAAAATGCGCGGTTGGAAGATATCTATAGCCGAGCACAAAGCCTTATGCGTTCTTCTGGGTCGGAAAGTTCTTATACAGAAGCCGCTTACCTATTCGATTCCATAAAAGAATACAAGGATGCCGATGAGCTGATTGTTGCCTGCCAAAGAAAAATAGAAGAGATCCAAGCGAAAGCCGAAGCTGATAAATTAGAACGTGAGCGTCAAGCAGAAATTGCTCGCAAGGAAGCAGAAAAAAGGGCTAAACGGAACATAAAGATTGCTATTGTTACAATGTCTATTGTGTGTGTTGTTCTTGCGGTTGTTCTTTTAATAAATTCGGTTATCATTCCTAATGGAAAGTACAATGAAGCAATCGCATTAATGGATGAAGGGAAATATCAAGAAGCGATTTCTGCGTTTGAAGCACTTGAAGGGTATAAAGATAGCAAAGAAAAAATATCAGAGTGTAATACAGGAATTCTTGATGCTAAGTACAACGAAGCAGTTGTATTGATGGATGCAGGTAAGTACACGGAAGCGATTTCTATATTTGAAGCACTTGAAGGGTATAAAGATAGCAAAGATAAAATATTAGAGTGTAATACAGGAATTCTTGATAGCAAATACAATGATGCAATTGCATCGATAAATGCAAAAGATTATATTAAAGCATATGATCTTTTGGATGCCCTTGGGGATTATAGAGATAGCGCTGAAAAAATAAAGTCTATTTATGACAAATATAAAGCCGAAAAATTAAAGACAGCAGAAGTAGGTGACTATATTTTCTTTGGTTCATATGAACAAGATAACAACACATCAAATGGTAAAGAAGACGTTGAATGGCTCGTCCTTGAAGTAAAGGATGGAAAAGTGCTTGTCATCAGCAAATATGCCCTTGATTGCAAACAGTACAACACAAGCCATACAGACGTTACTTGGGAAACCTGCACACTTCGTGAGTGGTTAAATAGTGATTTTATCAACGCTGCCTTTTCTGCTGATGAAAAGGAAATGATTCCCACGGTAACGGTATCGGCAGACAAGAATCCCGAGTATAGCACAAATCCCGGCAACGCAACGCAGGATCAAGTATTCTTGCTCAGTATAACTGAAGCCAATAAATATTTCAGCTCCGACAGTGCAAGACAATGTGAGCCCACAGATTATGCAGTTGCCAACGGAACGTATGTAAATAGCTCCAACGGCAACTGCTGGTGGTGGCTGCGGTCGCCCGGCTATCGTCGGAATGATGCCGCCTATGTCGACACCGATGGCGACGTCAGCGAGTACGGCTACGATGTCAACTATGACTACTATGCTGTCCGCCCCGCTTTGTGGATCGATCTGAACGCTTAAATCTTCACATCTGAAATCATCCACGCAGCGCCGCAGGAGCAATCAGCGTGCGAAAGCACGCCAATCTATATACCGCCGTAAGGCGGTCGCACAAAATTTGATTTTTGAGGTATAGAATTATGGAGCACAAGCAAAGCGAATTGACCGTTATTACCAAAGCAAAAGACCTGTGCTCCTATGTGATGACCGTAACACAAAAATCTCCCAAGCAGTTTCGTTTCACCTTTGTCAGCCGATTGCAGAATCTGTCACTCTCGGTAATTGAAAATCTATTCCGTGCAAACGATGTCTTTGTTTCCAAAACAGATACGTATTCGCAAAAAGAACGGCTTTCCTTTCAAAGAAGTGCGCTGACAGATTTGAAGCTGCTTGGATATATTGCTCTGTTATCGATGGAGCAAGGCGGTATTCTTCCTAAACAATACGAGCAGATATCAAGAAAAATTGCAGATTGCCAGAATTTGCTCGGAGCTTGGATGAACAGCGACAGAAGACGATTATCGTCCGACGGGACGTGATCCGGGGATTCGATTGTATGGGCTCTTCTGCTGGTGGTGGCTGCGGTCGCCCGGCAATAATCAGAATAATGCCGCCAATGTCAACAACGATGGCGACGTCAACGAGAACGGCAACAATGTCAACAACGACAACAATGCTGTCCGCCCCGCATTGCTCTCATATGGTCTGAAGCTTTTGTGTAAGCACACAAAGCCCGTGCCGAGAGCAAAGGAATCGGATTCCCTCTCGAATATTCGGGAAAACATATGTCGGCGGCAGAGGTAACGCACTACGCTTTATGCTCTTACGGCGGAAGAATGGCTGTGCACGGCTGTTCTTCTGCCCTGCCGATGAGATCTTAATTATGACAGATTACGAAAAAATATACGATTTTCAAAATTTATATCAGGCGCACACGATAGCACGGCGAAGCAAACGCAACACCCGTGAAGTTATTGAATTTGAGATGAATCTCGGAAAGAACCTTACAATTCTTTCTGATGCACTTAAAAATGGAACTTATAAAATGCAGGATTATTATAGTTTTGCAATTTATGATCCCAAGTTTCGTATGATACACGCCTTGCATTACCGTGACCGTGTGGTACAGCACTGCTTGTGCGACGAGGTTTTGGCACCGATTCTTGATAAAAAGCTGATTTATGACAACTCTGCCTGCCGTATTGGAAAAGGTACTCATTTTGCGATAGGCAGAGTCTCAAAATTTTTGCACGACTATTATAATAAGCACGGCGCAAACGGATATTTTTTGAAATGCGATATACGAAAATTCTTTGATAATATTGATCATAGTGTGTTAAAGCAAAAACTGTCAAAGGTGATTGAAGATAAAGATGTATTGCGACTTCTGAATCAAGTTATTGACAGCTTTGAGAGTTCTCCTGGAAAGGGACTTCCCCTTGGAAATCAAACAAGTCAATGGTTTGCTATCTTTTATCTCGATGGCTTTGATCGCTTGATTAAGGAAAAAATGAAAATTAAATATTACTCTCGATATATGGATGACTGCATTTTAATTCATCAGGATAAGGGGTATTTAAGGTATTGCCTTGAACAGATGAAACAATGTGCTTTAGACCTAAAAATTGATTTTAACGAAAAAACCGAGATATTCCCACTCAAAAACGGCGTGGACTATCTCGGCTGGCACATATATCTTACTGAAAGCGGAAAAGTAATTCGCAAGGTTAAGCAACAGACAAAATATAAATACAAGAAAAAATTGAAACATTTTCAAAAAGCTTATGCGGATAGTAACATTGAGTTGTCAAAAATCAACCAAGTGCTATCAAGTTATCGTGCGCATTTTTCCTATGGACATACCTATAAACTGCAAAAAAAGATATTGGGTAAATTTGTCTTAACCCAAGGGACTGGTCAGAAATGACCGGTCTCTTTTTTTTCGGAAAAATGCAACTGCTTCCCGGGCTTTTGCCACATCGTCAAAGATACCAAACACGGTGGGACCGGAACCGGACATCATGGCGCCAAGGGCGCCTTTTTTCATAAGATCTTCTTTAATAGTAGCAATTTCAGGCATAGCGGAAATAGCCGGTGCCTCCAAAGAATTCGCTGTGTGGGATAAGAATTTTTCCACGTCGCCTGCTTGCAGTGCTTCCAACAAAACAGGGGTGTTGGGATGAGGAAGAGACGGAATATCCGTAATCGCCCCAAACACCGCTTTGGTGGACAATGGTTTTCCCGGATTTACCAACACAATGGGAAGCTTGGGAAAGGAAGGCAGGGGCGTTAAAATTTCCCCGATGCCTTCAGAAAGTTTTGTGCCTCCAACCAAACAGTAAGGCACGTCCGCACCTAAAGTAACCCCAAGAGCACACAAGGTTTCCACAGACAACTTTAGCTGAAACAGGCGATTGATACCATGTAATACTGCTGCGGCATTTCCGCTGCCGCCGGCGAGCCCCGCCGCCACCGGAATCCGTTTTTCAATGCGGATAAAAACGCCGAATCCGTTGGTTGCTTCCGGATAGGTGTCAAACATCAATTTTGCCGCCTTATAGGCAATATTTCTCTCGTCGCAGGGTACATAGGGACTGTTGCACGCCAATTCAATTTGCCCGGCGTGCCTTGTCTTTGTGATTTGAATATCGTCGTGGAGAGAAACCGTTTGCATCATCATACAAAGCTGATGGTAGCCATTGTCCGTCTTTCCTAACACGTCCAAAGATAAATTAATTTTTGCGTAGGAACGCATATTAAGAGTGCTTTGGAATTTTGCAGATTTCTTCATGACGACCTCCGGAGTATTTTTCTACAGTATAACATAGTTGACCGTATACGTCCAAAAGAAATAGTTCGGCTCATTTTTGCATCTCCGACCAAAATAAAGTTAGACTTTAGATTAGCCGGAGTCGCAAAAATGAGTTCCATTGAAAGCGCTATTACACCAATATTAAAAAGACGAGTAGTGTCAAGCAAATTGTATCCGATAGAATATATATAAGAAAATACCGTAAGTGCGTATAATTATGCTGCTTTAAAGATATAAGTTGGAAATACCAAGGACAGAGTATCTTATCCAGATGAATATTCTGCGGCGACGAAATCGCAGTTCCGGAAAAGCGGAAATCACCTAACCGGAACTGGAAATCGCTCACGTTTTACTCGCTTAATTCTTTGTTCAAACCATATACTTCTCGCATAGAGATGTCTTTTTCGGGGATTGATGCTTTCAATATTTATGACATAAGCATCATGTACAATCCGATCTAAAATTGCATCAGCCAGTGGGCTGGCATCACCACCAAGCTGTTCGTACCAGTCTTCATACCGATATTGAGAACAGAATATTGTGGAAGATTTCTTCCTGCGTCTATGCAACAATTCAAAAATATCTTTTTTATTGCGAGAGGGCCGAGCAATAAGGTTCTAGGATACCCTTCCAAAATTTTTTGTGAAAATCGGCTATTT
>CAYMRI010000007.1:19290-28357 GCA_964392835.1 uncultured Eubacteriales bacterium | reverse complement strand
GATCGCCAGCGCATCAATCCATTTCCGGACTATGCTTTCTTCTTTTTTCTGCTTCTTACAATCAACCAAATCACCAAAATCAATGCCGGTACGCTGAAGATGGCGGTGGAAGCAAGTGCAACCAGAATCCACTGCAGCGCGCTGACAATAAAGCTGGTAAAGCCCGTAAAGCCACTCTTAATTAAATACCACATATCATCTAAGGAAAGGGAATTCCATTGAATATCCTGTTTTTCTAAGGATGGGTCATCGTATTCATACATGTGCAATGTGACAGTAGCATAGTTGACTTGGTTGTCCCATTTTGCAATTTTGCCCTTTAATGCTTCGATTTCATAAGTTAATTGGTCAATTTGTTGCGTGATGGTCAACTGCTCCTCCAAGGTTTTTGCCTGGTCCAAAAATTCGTAATATTTTTCCAATGTTTTTTCCATGGTGGTCAGACGGGTCTGCACATCGTAATAGGATTCGCTGATATCTTCTGAGGTCAACTCGTTATTCAAAATGCTGCCAATGGTTTTGGCATCTTTTGAAAAATCAGATAACCGGTCGGCGGGTACTTTAATCACGGCGGACAAAGATTGGTAATCGCCGGAGCTACTGTAATTACGGGAAAACTCATAGCCGCCCAAAGAAACAGCTTTATCCAGCAACGTCTGATAAGATGTCTCCACATCTTCCACTTCAATGGTCAGGTAGAGATTTTGAATGATTTTTTGTGTAGATTCCGGAATTTCTGCATCGGTACTTCCATCCACTTCCTCTTTTGTAATGCCGGAACCGTAGCTTCCGCTGTAGTAATCTTCGGCACTGTTGGGTGCTGCACTACAGGATGCAAACAAGCAAAGCATCAATCCCAGACAAAGTATTAAAGATAAAAACACTTTCCTTTTCATAACAAATGTCCTCCTTCAGTTGTTTACAAATCAATCTGATATGTTCATTTTACTAAAATTGTATAAATTATGCAATGACTGGCAACAATAGCCGTAGGAGGTGGTTTTTACCATGAATAAAATCAAAAAATTCCTTTTGAGTAAGGGAATGTATCTCATTGCAATCGGCTGTGTTGCGGTGGTTTGCCTGGCCGGTCTTTACATTGCACAGAATTTGAATGGGGAAGGGGACGAACTTTCCGGTTCTCAAACCCCTGCTTCTTCTACAAAGGAAGCCCAGGATGTAGTTGCGGTACCTACCAGCAAAAATGAATCCCCAGCTGTAACGCCATCCGCTACGGAAAGGACAACGCCTACATCTGACAGCACAACCTGTATACCAAGCAGTACACCACAGTCCACGGCTGCAAGTGTGCCTGCCATTACGCTGCAAAAACCGGTAGAGGGGGAAACACTGACGGATTATGCCATGGACAAATTGGTGTACAACAAAACATTAGATGAATGGCGTACCCACAGCGGTGTGGACATTGGGGCAGCACTGAATGCAGCGGTAAAAGCGGCTGCAGACGGCAAAGTGGTAGATGTAAAAAAGGATCCCCGTCTTGGCTATTTGATTATTTTGGAACATGCTGATGGTTTTGAAACCATTTATGCCAATTTAAAAGAAGAAGCCAATGTGGAAATCGGTGACACAGTATCCTGTGGTGATGTAATTGGTTGGGTAGGTGCCACCGCTCCTTTTGAATATGCAGAAGATGCACATTTGCATTTTGAAGTGCTGTTAAATGACAATTGTGTTAACCCCTGGCTGTATTTCTCTTAATGTCGTTCTCTCTCATATTTGGCTTTTGTGGCAAGGCCGCCGCGAATATGTCGCTCGGCCTTGTTGTCATTTAAAATGGCTCGAACTTCTTCATACAGCCCTTGAGAAATTTCTTCCAGCCGCTCGGTTAAATCTTTATGTACGGTAGATTTGCTGATGCCAAAATTTTTTGCTGCAGCACGCACAGTGCATTTTGTATCTATAATATAATTTGCCAAAAGCAGTACCCGTTCTTCAATATAGTCTTTCATCTGCACCCTCCGAAGGTATGATTCATGGAAGTATATGCGGATTTGTTACGAGATATGAAAAAATAAATGGATAATTTTGCCATGTTTTTTACTACATCTTGGAAAAGTAAAACCACAATATATTGTGGTTTTTATGAGAAAAATGACAATTTTAATACAATATATAAAATTTGCTTGACAGTACACTGTAGGTATAGTAGAGTTGCAATGTGACAAAAGAAAAAAGGAGGAAGCTACTATGCAATTTGAACAGTGGAATGGCTTTCAGGCAGGGGCCTGGCAAAACGAAATTAATGTAAGAGATTTTATTCAGAAGAACTATACACCTTATACCGGGGACGCATCCTTTTTGGCGGGGGCAACAGAAAGAACCCAAAAATTAATGAAGAAACTGAATCATTTGTTTGATTTGGAGCAACAGTTCGGTGGGGTGTTGGATATTGATACCTATACCGTTACTTCTTTGACCGGTTATGCACCGGGTTATTTAGATAAAGATGCGGAAATTATTGTAGGTCTACAGACAGATAGACCCTTAAGACGAGGCGTGAATCCTTTCGGTGGCATTAATATGACCAGAAAGGCATGCCAGGCTTACGGTTACCAGTTGTCTGACAAAGTGGAGCAGGAATTTAAATACAGAACCACCCACAACGACGGTGTGTTCCGTGTGTATAATGAGGAGATTCGTGCTGCCCGTCATGTAGGGATTATTACCGGTTTGCCGGACGCTTACGGAAGAGGCAGAATTATCGGTGACTACAGAAGAGTTGCCCTTTATGGAATTGATGCTTTGATTGCACAAAAGAAAGAGGATAAGCGGGTTTTGGGCATGGAGCTGATGGATGCAGAAAAGATTCGTCAATTGGAAGAATTGTTCCAGCAAATCGCTTTCTTAGGCAAGTTAAAGGAAATGGCAGAAATGTACGGCTACGATATTTCCAAACCGGCGACCAATGCAAAAGAAGCTGTACAGTGGTTGTATTTTGCTTATTTGGGTGCCATTAAGGAACAAAATGGTGCGGCTATGAGTTTGGGCAGAACCAGCACCTTCCTGGATATCTATTTTGAAAGAGACTTGAAGGCAGGCATTTTAACAGAAACCGAAGTGCAGGAAATTATGGATGATTTTGTCATGAAATTGAGAATGGCAAGACATCTGCGTACCCCGGAATACAACGATTTGTTTGCAGGTGACCCTATGTGGATTACAGAAGCGATTGGCGGTATGGGAGAAGACGGTCGTCCTTTGGTTACCAAGAATTCTTTCCGTGTGTTGAATACGTTGTACACCCTGGGATCTTCTGCAGAGCCTAACCTGACTGTGCTTTGGGCCCAGGACTTGCCGGAAAACTTTAAGCGGTTTGCTGCAAAAGTTTCCTGCGACACCGATTCCATTCAGTATGAAAATGATGATGTGATGCGTCCGAAATTCGGAGATGACTATGCGATTGCTTGTTGCGTATCTGCAATGCGTGTAGGTAAGGATATGCAGTTCTTCGGCGCCCGTGCAAACTTAGCAAAATTATTGCTTATGAGCTTAAACGGCGGCCGGGATGAAAAGAAAGGGGTACAGGTTGCGCCTAATGTTGGTGCATTTGAAGGGGAATACCTGGATTATGAAACTGTTACCAAGTTGATGGACTTATATCGTCCGTGGTTGGCAAAAACGTATGTAACCGCTATGAATATGATTCACTATATGCATGATAAATATGCTTACGAAAAGACACAAATGGCACTCCACGATACCGATGTCCATCGCTTTATGGCATTTGGTATTGCCGGTCTTTCTGTATTGGCTGACTCCTTGTCCGCCATTAAGCATGCAAAGGTAAAGGTAGTGCGTGACGAAACCGGATTGATTACCGATTTTATTACAGAAGGTGACTTCCCGGCTTATGGCAATGACGATGACCGTGTGGATATGATTGCAAAAGAACAGGTAGAACTCTTCTTCAATGAATTAAAGAAGATTCCTACCTACCGGAATGCAGAACATACCTTGTCCATTCTGACCATTACTTCCAATGTGGTTTACGGTAAGAAGACAGGTAGCACACCGGACGGCAGAAAGAGCGGAGAACCTTTTGCACCGGGTGCCAACCCCATGCACAACAGAGACAAGAACGGTGCTTTGGCATCTCTGAACTCTGTGGCAAAGCTTTCTTATGATGTTTGCAAAGATGGTATTTCCAATACTTTCTGTATCATCCCTCAAGCATTGGGACATACCGACGAAGAACGCTATAGCAATCTGGTCTCTGTTATCGACGGTTATTTTGTACAAAATGCACAGCATTTGAATGTAAATGTATTCAACCGTGAAATGCTCATTGATGCCAGCGAACATCCGGAAAAATACCCGAATTTGACCATTCGTGTATCCGGTTATGCAGTAAACTTCCACAAGCTTTCGAAAGAACAGCAGAAGGAAGTCATTGCGCGTACCTTCCACGAGGGAATGTAAGTATGGAACCAAAGGGGTTTGTGCATTCGTTCCAGAGTATGGGTGCAGTAGATGGCCCGGGAATTCGCTTTGTGGTATTTCTGCAAGGCTGTCCGCTGCGGTGTATCTATTGCCATAACCCGGATACCTGGGCATTTGGGGCACAGGCCCCTGCTTCTGATTGTAAGGCATATACGGTTTCTGAAGTGGTGAAAAAAATTCTTCGGTTTCGTCCCTATTTCCAACATGGCGGCGGCGTTACCGTCTCCGGCGGCGAGGCCTTACAGCAATGGGAGTTTGTAGTAGCTTTGTTTAAAGCGTTACAGGAAGAGGGGATTCATACTGCTTTGGATACTTCCGGTATCGGCTCTCTCAAAGGGGCAGAGGAAGTGCTTCGACATACGGATTTGGTGCTTTGCGATATTAAATTTCCTACGGAGCAACAATATCGAGATTATTGCAAAGGAAGCCTTTTGCAGGTGCAAGCATTTCTGGAACTTGTGCAATCTATGAAAGTTCCTTTATGGGTGCGCCATGTGGTGGTACCCGGCATAACGGATTCTGATGAAAATGTGCAACAGATTGTGGCCTTGGCACAGCAATACTCTAATTTACAACGAATAGAATTGCTGCCATTTCAAAATCTATGTATTACAAAATATGAAACCATGAAAATTCCTTTTCCGCTGGCAGATTGCCCTGTGTGCCCCAAAGAAACAGTAGAAGCATTACAACAGTGGATTCCGGAAGAATTACGATAAAACACTATTCTTCAAGATAATACCAAGTTTCTGATTCTGCTGTAGAGGAAATGGCAGGCGAAATAATCATTATATTTTTTGCCTTATTTAATGTGATGGTGTGAATGATCCCGGACACTTTATTTTGAATTTGATTGTTGGAAATGATTTCATAATCAAAACTATAATAGTTCTGCTGGTTCGCTTGCGTCACAAAACATTCAGCCTGTGTATCATAAAAATACAAATCATACATAGCGAAAGAACTGTTAGAAACTTCTCTTCTTTGCCAAAGAATTTGCTGTATATCGTCAGTTAAACGAAGGGATTTCAAATACCAAATTTCAGATTCAGCCGTGCCGGAAAAGGCGGGGGACATGGTCATAGTCTCTTGTGTGTCATCAAATGTGATGGTATAAATGATGTCGGAACCTATGAATTTAATTTGATTATCGGAAATGATTTTATAATCCAGGTTGCCTCCGCCGCTTGAGTAATTTGTGTCGTCGGAAAAATGATAACGTGCACCGTCTTCCGAAAAATCCAGTTCATAGGTGTAGTAATATCCTTTAGAAAAACCGGTTCTTGTCCAATTGTTTAATAATGCATCGGATAAGGCATCCTTTTTTTCTTCTGTTTCCAAAAATCCGTTTAAATACCAATTTTCAGATTTTTCAGCGTTGGAAATGGCAGGCGAAATGGTCATTACAGTTTTCTCTTCATTAAAGGTAATGGTGTAAACTTTGTCGGGATAGTGTCTTTGGATTTGATTGCCGGAAATGATTTCATAGTCGAATCCGGTTAAGCCATATAACTTTTCAAGATAATAATAATTGCACGAGACCCCGTCGCTGGAAAATTTTAGTTCATAGTTGAATGTATAACCACCGACATGTTCTGCTTTTGACCAGGATTTTGATAACTGTTCCCGTAAGTCTTGGGGAGAAAGTGTAGGTGCAGGGGTTGCAGTGGGCGTAGGTGTTGTTTGTGGTGTTTCTGAAAAAGAGGGTGTTGCATCGGGGACAAATAGCGGAGAAATCCCCAGTATCAGTGCTCCTGTTAAAAGAATTGCGATAACGGGGATGAGCACTTTCAGCCAAAGCAGTTTGTTTGATTCCTGCTCTGGCTGTGCCTGTTCTTGTATCTGCACAGGTTCTTCCATTATTTTTTTACCGCAATGTTTACAGAATTGACTGTCGTTTTTAATTTCTTGACCACAATAAATACAATACATAGTTCTGCTGCCCTCACTTCTTCAATATTTCTTTTAGTCTCCCATATAAAACCAGTTTTCAGAATCTGCGACGATGGCAATTGCCGGTGAAATGGTCATAACATTTTTTGCATCGTTAAAGGTGATGGTGTAAACAGCACCGGAATACAGATCTCGGATCTGATTCCCGGAAAGAATTTCATAATCAAAAGAATCTCCGCCTACAACACTTTGTGTGGTGGTGTAATCATAAGTAAGCCAACCATCGTAGAAGCGCAGTTCATAGGTGATATGATAGCCATAAGGAGAAGCCTCTGTTCTTGTCCAAGGCTTATCCAATTCCGTTTCTAAGGCCGCGATAGCGGCGTCTGATGCATCCATGTCCTCTGCTGTAAAATTGTCCTTGCAATACCAAACTTCGGATGCTTCGGTGGTGGTAATTGCCGGAGAGATGGTCAAGGTGGATTTTTCCTTGTTTACCGTAATGGTGTAAACCGCCCCCGTACCTTGGCGCCGAATCTGGTTATGGTCGATGATTTCGTATCGGAAAGCGGTAAAGGTAGTTTCTTCGCCGGCATCGGTATACTTGCAAGTAAGAATACCATCAGTAAAGTCCAAGGAGAATTCTACAGCATAGTTGTAATAGAGTTGGGAAAGCGTACCTTCTTTGGTCCAATTCAGCATTAAATCGCTTTGTAAATCAGATTCTCCGCCTGTTGCAGGCAAGGAAGGGTTTTCGTCAGAAGAATCCGACGACAATACTGTAGGCAGTATGATTGCAAGGACTGTAACCAAGATAATAGATAGTGCCACCGCGGCGACTGCAAGCACAATGCCTTTCTTATTTTTCTTCTTTGCAACCGGCTTTTCCGGCAATGGCATTGGTTGTTCATAGTCCAAAATCTGTGGTTGCACCGAGTATACCGGTGTGTATTCTTGTTGCTCTTGCTGTACCAGTTCTTCCGGCACCTTTTTGCCGCAATATTCACAAAATCTGCTGTCGTTTTCAATTTCTTTTCCGCAGTGAACGCAATACATGATTTCCCCCGACCTCGCTTTTTCTAAGATGAAAAAATTATAGCACAAGTAGGGAAGAAGTTCTATGGGTTGTCTACAAAATGACCAAATCGTTGTCTACTTTAGACAACCAAACTGCACTTTTGTAGACAACCCATAAAAAAAGGAAGCAGCACAGGCTACTTCCTCCTTGATTTTCTTACGCTTCTTCAAATGCGTCTTTATCCAATCCGCACCAAGGACAAACCCAGTCGGCCGGAACCGCTTCCCAAGGGGTGCCGGGCGCAACGCCGTTATCCGGGTCGCCTACTGCAGGATCGTACTCATAGCCACAAGGGCAAACATATTTGTTCATTGGAAACACGCTCCTTTCTTTACACTACAGGTTATTTTATTCAAAATATCTCTTTAATAAACCTTCAAATGCTCTACCGTGTCTTGCTTCGTCACGAGCCATTTCATGCACGGTGTCGTGAATGGCATCCAAGCCCAATTCTTTTGCTCTCTTTGCCAACATGGTTTTTCCTTCGGTAGCGCCGTTTTCTGCTTCTACACGCAATTCCAAGTTCTTCTTGGTGGAGTCGGTCACTACTTCGCCCAACAATTCAGCAAACTTTGCAGCGTGTTCTGCTTCTTCATAAGCTGCCTTTTCCCAATACAAACCGATTTCAGGATAACCTTCTCTATGGGCAACACGAGCCATTGCCAGATACATACCAACTTCTGTACATTCGCCGGTGAAGTTTTGACGCAAACCTTCGATGATTTCAGGGTCAACCCCTTTTGCAACACCTACTACGTGTTCAGCGGCCCAAGACATTTCTGCCTCTTTCTTTTCTACAAATTTACTGCCGGGTACACCGCATTGTGGACATTTTACCGGTGCTTCCATACCTTCGTGAACATAACCGCATACTGAACATACAAATTTTTTCATAATAAAATCCTCCTAAAAAATAATATATTTTATAATTTTAATGACTATGATTTTCCCTACAGCAAAATTCCATTTCCTGCTGACACCGGGGGCATATCCCGTAAAAATGCAAGGAGTGGGAAAGTGCCGTGTATTTTGTGATTTGTGCGGCAAAAGCATCCAAAGTGTCACCTAAGGGCTCCAAAATATCTTCAATTTTACCGCATCGGGTGCAGAGCACATGATGATGTTGCTGGATACGAGCGTCGTAGTAGTCAGCGCCGTTGTTTGCGGTAAGCCGTAAGATTGTGCCTTCTTCTGCCAATTGGTTTAAGTTTCGGTAAACAGTACCCAAGCTGATGTTGGGGATTTCTTTCCTTACCTGCATATAAACTGTCTCGGCAGTAGGATGACTGGTCACAGACTGTAAATACCGTAAAATGCTTTCTCGTTGTTTGCTGTAACGCTGTATCATTTTTTCTCCTCCTTTCTAACGATAATAGGAATCGTTACTGTTATTATACTAAAATTTCAGAGCATGTCAATAGGTTTTTGAAAAAATTTTAAAAAGAATTTTTCACATTCCCATCCAAATCCTTCCAGGTCAATGTATCATCCGCTAAAAGCATATAGCCATGATAGGGGGCGTCCCCTTTGGGTAGGGAAATGGAGCCGGGGTTGCAATAGGTAAATGTATCGTGCTGTGTGCATGCAGCAATATGGGTATGACCGGTAAGCAAAATAGCACCACCCGATAGT
>CAYMRI010000007.1:10077-19280 GCA_964392835.1 uncultured Eubacteriales bacterium | reverse complement strand
GTGCAGGAGGATTCTTTTCGGTATAGTGATGCCCATGGGTTGCAAAGATTGTTCGACGGCCACCATGGAGAATGCAATTTTCTGCCATAATAGGGAACTCCAGGACCATTTGGTCCACTTCGCTGTCACAGTTGCCACGGATACAAAGAATTTTAGAAGCCAGAGGGTTGAGCATGGCGATGACTGCCTTGGGGTCGTAGTTCTTTGGGAGATTGTTGCGTGGCCCATGATACAGAATGTCGCCTAACAGCAACAATTTCTCTGCACCCTCCCGGGTAAAAGCCTCCAACATTTTTTCGCAGTAATACGCCGACCCATGAATGTCGGATGCAATCATGAATTTCATAGCTACCTCCGGTAAAAATAATCTTTACGGATTCTATTGTAGCACAAACAGGTCACAAATATCTACACCCAAAGTGTCTGCTAAAGACGCCAGCATGGGTAGGGAACAAACACACTTTCCGTTTTCAATGTTGCAAAGAAAGGCAATGGTAATGTCCAGCTCTTTGGCTAAGGCATATTGCCGGATGCCCTGACTCTTTCGAATGCGGACGATATTCTGCCCCACCAAAGGCCAGCTTTGATTCCAATCTGTTACAATCGTTGTAGCCTCGGTCTCGAAATCTTCAACTGCTAAAAATGCTCGGATATCTTCTTGGAAAAATGTAGCCAAGGTAAATAATAAGGAAAGAGAAGGGGAACGCACACCGGATTCAATGTTGGCAATACAAGAAGGGGTTTTACCGATTTGAAACGCCAAAGCGTGACGGGAAATTTTGTTTTTTAAACGAATTTTTTTTAAGTTTCTACCTACAATGTTTTTTATATTCATAAAAATTCTCCTTTTACATATGCTAATAAAATAGTAATACAAAAATAATTGCTTATTAAGTATTTTATAAGAATATTTTCCGCATTGCAACAGTTTTTGATTGTAAAATTCTTTTAGAGTGGTTGATAGCAATAAGGGAGGATGTCCTCATGAATGTAGGCAAGCGACTGAAAGAGATTCGGGAAGACAAAGATATTAAACAAAAGACAGTGGCAGAGCGATTACATGTGACGCCGGGTCATATCAGCAATATTGAAAACGGAAAAGTATCTCCTTCGTTGAAATTGTTTGAGGATATGCTGGAAATTTACGGTGTTAAATCCTATGAAGTATTGGAAGAGAACCCGGACTATTTTTACTATGTCTATGGCATTAAGTATGAACCGGGAAAAGGGAAAGGCCTCTCGGAGGAGAAACAAACCATACTCAATTCTATTTTACAGCAAATGCCGGTGTTGACCCACTTGGACGGCGCGGATTTAAAATTGCTGGATGCTTATCTAAAATCAAAACGGGCAAATTTAAAGGCAAAAGGAATTTTGCGGTAGGAAAGAAAGTGGTGGCTCAGACATGGGCCACTTTTTTCTACCACACAAAGATGTTGACAACGCAACGTCTATGTGTTATTCTTTCGCATAGCGAAAGATGTTGACGATTCAACGTTTGACGAGTAGTGAGGAGAAAAGATATATGAAACAAGAGGAAATCAAGCGCATTGTACAAGCGCAGAGAACTTTTTTTAACAGTGGAAGGACATTGGATGTCAACTATCGCATTGCGGCACTGCAACGGCTGAAAGAGACCATACAAAAATATGAAAAGCAAATCCATGCAGCAGTAGCGGTGGATTTGGGGAAGAGTCCTTTTGAAAGTTATATGTGTGAGGTGGGAATGGCCCTTAGCGAAATTTCCTATATGATAAAACACACAAAGCAGTTTGCAAGAGAAAAACGGGTGTGGACACCTTTGGCCCAGACGGCATCCAGAAGCTATGTAAAGCCCTCTCCTTATGGCGTGACACTGATTATGAGCCCCTGGAATTATCCTTTTATGCTGACCATTGACCCGCTGGCAGATGCCATTGCCGCAGGAAATACGGCAGTGTTAAAGCCCAGTGCCTATTCGCCCAATACCAGCGCTATTTTGCAAAAGATTATCGGTGAATGTTTTGACCCGGCCTATGTGGCGGTTATCACTGGTGGCAGAGCAGAAAACGACTGCCTGCTCAATGAAAAATTCGACTATATATTTTTCACCGGAAGCCAGATGGTGGGAAAAGAAGTCATGCGGCGGGCGGCAGAGCACTTGACACCGGTAACTTTGGAATTGGGAGGCAAGAGCCCTTGTATCGTAGATAGTACAGCAAAGATTCCTTTGGCGGCAAAGCGCATTGTATTCGGTAAATTCTTGAATTGCGGGCAAACCTGTGTGGCGCCGGATTACCTTTACTGCCATGAGAGCGTAAAAGAGGACCTTGTCCGGGAAATCAAAGTGCAAATTGAAAGACAGCTTGGGGAAAATCCGCTTTTTAACAGCAACTATGGCAAGATGATCAATGAAAAACATTTTGACCGCATTATGGGATTAATTGATGAGGAGAAAGTGGTATATGGCGGTATGGGACATAACCCCAGCCTTCGGATACAACCGACGGTTATGGATAATGTGACTTGGGAAGATGCTGTTATGCAGGAAGAAATTTTTGGCCCCATATTGCCAATTTTGACCTATGAAAGATTAGAAGATGTGATGGAAACGGTAAATAGCAAGCCCCATCCCTTGGCACTGTATTTTTTCTCTGAGGATAAGAAAGCCATTAAGATGGTTACGGCCAAGTGCCAGTTTGGGGGTGGCTGTGTCAACGATACCATCATTCACTTGGCTACCAGCAATATGGGATTCGGAGGGGTCGGAGAAAGCGGCATGGGGGCTTACCACGGCAAAGTTGGTTTTGATGCATTCTCTCATCAAAAGAGCATTGTGGATAAAAAAACATGGCTGGATTTGCCTATGCGCTACCAGCCATATCAAAAGATAAATGAAAAGTTGTTGCGGATGTTTTTGAAGTGAACAGTGTTATACCTTTATTTTCTTAATTTCCTCTGCATAATATTGCACCAGCTCGAACTTGCTGCCCGGCATCAGTCTGTGGTCCGGGCAGGGAATGAATCCGCCCAAAGAAACCAGCTCTTTCATGCGTTCCAGTTCTTTGTCCACAGCGGCTTTGTCCTCCCGGAGTACAATTTTGTTCATGCCGCCAACGCCCAACATGCCTTTGCCGTATTTTTCTCTGGCAGCAGCAAACTGGTCGCCCCAAGTGCCAACCTCAATGGGGAACATGGTGTTAACGCCGTTTTCAAACCAGGTGGGCAGAAGTTTTTCTGTCACACCATCACAATCCAAAGAAATAATATCAATGCCGTATTGATGGCATAGGTCATTTCGCTTTTTGTAGTGCTTGGCGCAAAGCTCATCAAAAATTTCCGGATTTAGCAAAGGTCCGTTTTTAAAACAAATATCTTCCCAATAGTGGGCAAAATCAAATTTGGCACCGGTTTCCAAAACAGCCTTGGCACACTGATACTGCATTTCTGCATAGGTATCGATGATGTCGGCAAACAGTTCTTCGTCTTCGTCGTACATTAAATAACTCATGCCAACGACGGAAACCATATTGCGGATGTCACCAAGAACGCTGCCCAAATGTAAGCCGATGGGGCAGTCCCGTTCTTCTTCATTAAAATGCCGGAAGTAATCATAAGGAATTCTATCCGGCGTAAATTGCATTTTCTCCCGGTACAAAGTCTCGAAGGCTTCTCTGTCCTTTAGCAGATAGTCATCCTCTGCGGGAATGGAATTCACACCGGGCCGAATACGTTCAATGAGCCCCAGCCCATTCTGCACACGTTGAAACCCATTTGGAAGTTCTTCCAATACTTTGTGGGGGAAACAGGGATTTAATCCGGTGTTGCCGCTTACCATGTGCTGCCAGTTAAAATCCCAACCAATGATTTTGTCAATTTCTCTGTCAGCGTCATTGCCGTCGCCATATCTTCTGGCTAAATCCATGGGGATATGTCCTTGTTCTGCCCATTCTACTAAAAGCTCCGGCCAGTAACCGAAATGTACCGCAGGCAACCTGTCTACATCTTTATAGTGTAAAATATGCATTGCACGCTCTTTATTCGTCATTTTTTTCACACCTCTGTTTTATAATGGGTTTTATAGACCAAGTATACCATTGCTACACGGTAAAAACGAGAATTTTTTTTGGAAATATGGTAAAATATTTTTATTTCCGATGATAGAAGTTATAGAGAAAGGAGCATACCCATGATACCGAAAATTTTATTGCAAAAAGCAGATGCGTTGGAAAGAAAGACGGGGGAGCGTTATCCGGCACTGCAGCCTTTGGCAAAACAATGCTTCCTCAATACCATCGAAACCACAGTGACCACTTTGAAGGACGGCAGTTCCTTCGTGATTACCGGGGACATTCCGGCAATGTGGTTGCGAGACAGCGCGGCACAGCTGAAACCTTACATAAAATATGCCAACGATGATGAAGATTTGAAAAATATCTTAAAAAGCGTCATTGCAAAGCACGCTTTCTATATTAATTTAGACCCTTATTCCAATGCATTTAACAGTACAGGCAATGGGCATGGGCACCAGGATAAAACGGATTTTTCCAGTGGCTGGATTTGGGAGAGAAAATATGAGGTGGATTCTTTGTGTGCTGCTTTGTATTTGTCTTATGAATATTATGCTACCACCGGCGACAGAGAGATTTTTACAAAAGAATTCCGGAATATGATTGTGAATATTGTAAAGACCTTCCGGACAGAGCAATATCACGATACCCAGTCTGCCTATTATTTTGAACGGACAAACTGTGCAAAGACGGATACCTTGCCTTGCGGTGGAAAAGGGCGTCCGGTGAATTATACAGGCATGACTTGGTCAGGATTCCGTCCGTCCGATGATGCTTGTACTTTTGGCTATTTGCTTCCTTCCAATATGATGGCGGTGGTGGCTCTTCGTTTTGCGGCAAAAATGGCTGCGGAGGGCTATGCGGACAAGTCTTTAGAGCAGGAATGTTTAAAATTGGCAGAGGAAATTGACGATGGTATTCAGGCATATGGCATGGTGGATCATCCGAAATATGGAAAAATCTATGCTTATGAAACGGACGGTTTTGGCAACTATAATTTGATGGACGATGCTAATTCTCCAAGTTTGTTGGCAATTCCGTATTTGGGATATACCTCTGTGGATGATCCTATTTATCAAAATACCAGACGGTTTATTTTATCGCCGGACAATCCTTATTATTTCAGCGGTACGGTGGCCCGTGGTATCGGTAGCCCCCACACACCACACAATTATATTTGGCATATTTCTTTGGTGATGCAGATTTTGACCAGCAGGGACGAAGGAGAAATTGCAGAATGCCTAGATATGATTTCCAAAACTCATGCGGGCACCAATTTTATGCATGAAGGATTTGATGTCAATGACCCGACTCGTTATTCCAGACCCTGGTTTGCTTGGGCCAATACCTTGTTTGCACAGATGTTGGAGGGATTGGTAAGCCGAGAATGAAAAATAAGTGGGTAGTTACAGTACTCTTGCGGTGTTTGTTTGGCTATGGTAGGTGCCTTTTTCATAGGTAGAAGTTCTGTGACACCGGAAAAACAGCCGGCCATTCCTACTGCAACAGTGCACGCAACAACAGCAGTGCCCACAGAAACGCCTACACCTACGATTACACTGGGTGATGGCTATAGCATACCCTATGAGGAAATTCAATCTGTATTGCAGCAGAGTGCATTCCAAGGGTATAAAGTGCTCATGTGCAAAGAAGAAGATGGAACGGCATATAACTATGTTACTTTTGTGCTTCGAAAAGAAACCAGAATGGATATAAAATTCATGAAAATTGTTGCTGTTTTTTTAGATGAGTTGCTTTTGGAAGTGATTTGTATTGATACTGGAGATGGATTTGGTTATTACCATATAGAAGAGAAGAACTATAAACCGGCAATCGAAACGGATGTAAATTTTGATGAAAAGACAGATATTTTGATTTTCAAAGGAAATTATGGAAATGTGGCCTATGAAAAATATGTTTGCTATTTGGGTACAGAGGATGGCATTGTATACTGCCCCAGTTTTGAAGATGTCTGCTATCCGGAAATTAATGAAGAAAGACAATTTATTGAGGGCTTTCTGCGAGATTCAGCGGTTTCCCATTCCGGATGTGTGTTTCGATATATAGAGGGTGCGTTTATAGAAGTAGAACGCATTACGCATGAACTTGAGTGCGATGCCGAAGGAAATGAATTCTATCTATGGACTGTAGAAAAACGTATTGATGGGCAACTGGTGGTGACAAATATTTTTTCCGAAGAGGGGATGACAGAGGCAGAAAAAGCAGATTTGCGGGAAACGTTGAAAACTTTTGAGTCCTATTATTCACTATATTCTGAGTGATTCGCCATTTCTCCGGTATCTTGCCTGTTATGGCATCGCTAATGGTGGTATCTTTAAAGAAGTGGCAATATTGCACCTGTATGTTAAAAGTTGTGGCGAGGTGCAGGGCGGTATCTTTTAAGACAGGATCTGTTTCATAAAGATACCGGCAGAAAAAACACCATAAACAGTAAGATGTCGGTGTTATCCCACCATAAGTCGAAAGATACCTGTGAAGTGGCGTTTTTGTAACCGCTTTCGTTGATTTTTCCATCTTCCTATGATACAATTTTTAAATCAAATGATTTAGGAGAATTGTGGCGTGTCTATCCAGGAATTAGTTTCTTTTTTAGAACAATTACCAAATGAAAAGGCCAGAGAATATGAACTTTCTCTGACAAAACTTGCTGCCCGTTTTTCCGGAGAAGAGGCCCAGGCCATGCTGCTGGAAGTCATCAGCGGTGACTATTCTGAAAAAGTGCGGTATCATGCCTTTTACTGCCTGAACATTATTTATCGGCACAGCAAAGATTATCCGAAATTAAAAGAACTGCTGGAAACCCACAGAGACCAATTTGACTGGCATATTACCTTTGATCATTTGGAAGCGCTTTATAACATTGAAAGCGATGCCATGTATGATTATACCGAAATACTAAAACAGACCCATAAAGATGCAGAATATCTGGATGATAATGCAGGATTTGTACATCTGTTTGCCGATGTGTTTGCCACTATTTATGAAAAGGGTGGTTTGCATGATAAAGAACAATATGTGAATGATTGGTATGACCGTGCTATGGATGCGGTGAACCGTGCTATTGCTTTGGATGTTTCTTATGCCAAATATTATTGTACAAAAGCACGTATTCTCTGCATTAAAAAGGACTATTCTCAAGCATTATTTAATATAGATAAAGCAATTGGTTTGGAAAATTCAGCTCGTTCTGATTATGCTTTGAGAATTGGAATGTATCAATATCATAAAATTATGATTTATACAGAAATGCGGTTGCATGAGATGGAGAAAAACTTCCGGCAAAATTCGGAAACCTTAAAGGGACTACCTGTAAAACAGGAAACATCGGAGCCGGAAAAGACGGCGGAAACCTCCCATTACTTGGGCTTGACTACCTATGAAGAAGATAAGCCTTATCTTTTTGTCAGCTATTCTCACAAAGATGCAGACAAGGTGTATCCCATTTTGCGCTTGTTGCAAAAGAAAAATGTGCGGCTTTGGTTTGATGTGGACAGCATTCCCGCCGGAATGGATTATACAGAGCATATTGCTACAAAAATCTGGGGGTGCACAGCATTTATGCCCATGATTTCTTCCAATTCCGTCAAGTCAGAATTTGTCAGAAAAGAAATCGGGTTGGCAGATAGAAGAGAAAAACCGTTTTTCCCTATTTTATTAGAGGATATTGTGTTGAGCCCGGGTATGGATTTGCAAATTAACAGCAGCCAGCGGGTGGATTGGTTCAAAGGAACGGAAGAGGGCAATGTGGAATTGTTGGTAAGGGATTTGCCCAAAGAAGTGTTTATATAAGCGGAGGCAAGAATGGGTAAAAAATATAAAATCCGCGTAATGGATGAAATTTCGTTACCGGGTGGCTTGAAAAATGAAGATTATTTTCTATATAACGACAATACCGTTGTTTTTTTGGACGGCTCCAGTGGGCTAAGTGCAGATGCGCCGGATTCTAGCTGGTTTGTCAGACGATTTGCTACCGTTTTTCTCGAATGGATTGCCAAGATAGATGATTTGTGTATTTGTGTTAATGTGGCAATTCGGACCGTGTATGATGAATTTTTGGAGGCATATCCTGACCACGGGGACAATACAGTGTTTCCGTCGGCGTCTGTGGTTATTGCCCATGTTGGTGACGGCAAATTGCAACTGCTGAATTTGGGGGATTGTACCACTTTGCTGTTTGGAGAGCAGGGTGTTACTGAAATTTATGACACCCAAGTAGACTGTTTTGATGATGCGGTCATTGCCAAAATGATGGATGTTCGACAGCAAACAGGAGAAGATATTGCGACCATAGTGCAAAGCAAACCTATTCGTGAATTGTTATTGGAAAATCGCCGAAAAATGAATATGCCGGGCGGCTATGAAATTTTGTCTTTCCATATGCGACCAAGAACGATTACGGATTTGCTTACTTTTGATATAGCAAAGATTCATCGGGTGGTTATGTTTACCGATGGCTTTAAACCTATGGAAGAAGCGTTGCTTGCGCCTGATTGTCCAAAACTTGCGTTGCTTTATGACGCTTTACGGGAAGAAGAAATGGCAGATGCTTCTTTGAATAAGAGACCTCGCTTTAAAATAGGGGATGATGCCAGTGGTCTGATTTTTTCTATCTGCGAACAATAGAATGCTTGCCGGAGAGGGAAGGTCTTCTTGCTTGACATTTGCATGTTCGTTTTTGTATACTATAACTAATTACATATTAATTAAATTTAATTATAAGGAGAGATGATTATGAAACGTTTTTTTGCTGTTTTGGTTGCATTAGCAGTTTTGGGAACCATGATGGTGACAGCACAAGTTTTTGTTATGGCAGATGATTTAACTACCGGATTGGTGGCACATTATGATTTTTCCAATCTTAGCAACGGGGTAGTAGAGGACATTACAGGAAATGGTTATGATGGTACTTATCAGAATGCCACTTCTGTACAGGGCAAACTGGATGGTGCGGTTTCTATTACCGGAAGTGCAGATGGCGCTTGGTATGACAACACAGAAAAATCCAGAGTATTGCTTCCTGCAGGAGCTTTTGCTACAGCGGATGATATTACAATCGCTATGCTGATAAAACCGGATTTTACGGGGATTGACAGCAATAACCTTGCTGTAATGACCAGTGGTAAGGCTTGGGGC
>CAYMRI010000007.1:0-10067 GCA_964392835.1 uncultured Eubacteriales bacterium | reverse complement strand
CCCAGGATACATTTATTAAATTCTGGTTAAATCATGATAATGGTGGTGGCGTTGGTCCTCATATGGCAATTCAGCCTACCAGCGGTGACAGATCTCACTTGCGTACTGCCGATGTACGGGTAGCTGAAAATGAATGGACATGGTTAGTATATACCCACACAAACGGGGTAGGAACATTCTACCTCAATGGTACACAGGTTTCTTCCGGTAATGTTGCAGCTTCTTTTAAGGGCCTTGTTGAGCAGGGAGCCGGCGATATTTGTATTGGTGCTTCTGTTATTTTCCCGGGTGACGATGGCTTTGGCGGTTTGGTAGATGAAGTATTGATTTACGGAAGAGCAATTACCGCAGACGAAGTCAATGGATTAGAAGATGCTTTAGCAGAAGCAAAAGCGGATGATGGAAATGAAGACGAAGGCAACGGCGAAGGTAACGGCGAAGGTAACGAAGGTGAAGGCGAAGGTAACGGCGAAGGTAACGAAGGTGAAGGCGAAGGCGAAGGCGAACAAACTCCTTCTATCCCGACTTTGGACGAAACAGATAAAGATGTATTGTTCTATACAGATTTTTCCGATGTTTCCGGATTGGTTGTAAAGGAAGCAAGCAAAGCTTCTGCTGATGCTGCAACCGTTGATGCGCAGTTTGATGAAGAAGGAAACTTGGTTTTGACAAGAGACCAATATGTTGATTTAGGAATCGGCTTGTTGGAAGACCAAGAAGAAATCATTATTGAATTCGTTGTAAAACCGGATGCAATTGTAGAACATGCTGCATTTGCCGGCATTGGTGTAGGTGACGATGCAGGTTGGATTGTAATGGGTATGCGTGGTGACGGCGCTGTGAAGTTTGGTTCTAAATCCAATGATATTGAAGTTGGTGCTTTGGATGCAGGTAGAACAGACGGTGGTTTGTTGGTAGCAAATGAATGGGTAACCGTGAAATATCAAATTACAGCAACCACAGCAACTGTTTATGTAAATGGTACAGAAGTAAAGACTTGGGATTTGACAGGTCAAAAGACTTTGGCTGAAATTGCTGAACTGGAAGGTGCACAATTTGCTTTTGGTAAGGAGACAAAGTGGGGCGATGCAGGTTTCTCCGGTACTGTTTCTGAAATTAGAGTAACTACAAGTGCAACAGCTTCTTCTGATGTTTCCGACCCTTCCGATGAACCTACACAAACAGGGGATATTGCTTCTGTAGCCGCTATTTTGTTAGCAGGTGTCGCAGCTTTTGGTGGATTGAAGTTGAGAAAGAAATAATATATTTAGTGACTAGGAAAAAGGCTCTATAATATGGAGCCTTTTTTCAGTAATAGATATGGAGGAGGACAAAATGAAAAAGTTTTTATCTGTTTTTGTAATATTGACCGTTTTGGCAACATTGTTGGTTGCAGGACAGGTCAATGTAATGGCGGATGATTTTACATCCGGTTTGGTTGCCCATTATGATTTCAATGAAATCAAGGATGGTGTGGTGAAGGATGTGTCCGGAAATGGACATGATGGTACTTATCAAAATGTTACCGCTGCAACAGGTGACGTTGACGGGGCTGTAGAAATTACCGGAAGTGCTGATGGCTCCTGGTATGACAATACCGAAGCATCCAGAGTGTTGTTGCCATCTGAGGCTTTTACTTCTGAGGATATTACGATTGCCATTTTATTAAAAGCAGATTTTTCTGATGTTGATGGCAACAATTGTGTGGTAATGACGTGTGGTGCTACATGGGATGTGCAAAATACATTCGTAAATTTCTGGTTAAACCATGACAACAATGGCGGCATTGGCCCACACATGGCAATCCAGCCGGAAGAATCTGTGGAGAGATCTCACCTTCGGACGGAAGATGATATGGTGGAAGAAGATGAATGGACATGGTTGGTTTATACACAGACGAATGGGGAAGGCGTTTTCTATTTGAATGGTTATGAAGCGGCTTCCGGTGATATGGATAACTCGATTGCAGACATCATTGCATTGGGTGGCGGTGATATGTGTATCGGTACATCTTGTATCTTCCCTGGGGATGACAGCTTTGGCGGTTTGGTAGACGAGGTGCTGATTTATAACAGAGCCTTGACTGCTTCTGAAGCAAAAAATATTAACAACGCAGTGCAGGCACCGGAAGAAACAACCGCTCCAAGTGATGAACCTGAAACAACACCGGAGGCAACTGAGGAAGTTCCGGTAGCAACAGAAGATGCAACAGAAACTCCGGAAGTAACAACTGCTCCAACAGTAAAGCCGGCAGAAACTGTTACACCGACTGAAGTTCCATCGGTAGATGATGGAAGTGAAGGTGGAAGCATCCTCCCGATTATCATTGTGATTGTGGTTGTTGTTTTAGCGGCAGCAGGGGTAGGTTGTTACTTCTTCTTTAAAAAGAAAAAATAATTGTTTTCTACAATTTATCCTAGTTTGACCAATTGTGCAGAAACTTCTTTTGGGGTTTCTGCATTTTTTGTTGTTATGACCAAAAATGCAGTAAAAACAAGGGATTTTGGCCAAAAGTTTCTGCAAAAACAGCCGAAACGCTCCCGAATGCAGTAACATCGCCTAATGTTTCTGCATTTGGAAAATATAGGAGGCGAACTGTAGAAACCATATATCTGGGGATTATGCAAAAATTAGTGCTTGGACGTGATATAATACCATTGAATTTAGGAAAGGATGGTTTTATATGGAAACAACTGCAAAAACAGCATTTGATATGAACGGAGAAGAGTTAACTGAGTATTTTTGCGCGGCAGCAGCCAATCGTAATGTGGCACAAGAACCGGAATATGTGTTGGCTATGGACCTAACAGAACGGAAACCATATAGACTGTATCAGGATGGCAGAAAGGAATATCTTGACGACGGATCCTAATATTAATGTATAGCGGGTAAAAATAAGAGTGGCATCGCTACTTATCGTTGTTGATGAGGCTTTTGTATTTGATAATAGTAATATTATGCCAAAGTTGATTTTAGAGAAAAACAAACGGTAAATTCTATATCACCCAACTGTGGAGTGGCCGCCGGAACGTCTTTTAATGCTAATTCAATAAAAAAGGAGCTGTATCACGACAGCTCCTTTTTCAATGCTTATTCAGCTTACGCCTTCTTGCTTTCCAAATATTTTTGAATATCTGCAAACACTTTGTCCACATCCAAACCGTGTACTGCGCAAGCATCTTCCAAAGATTCGTGAGCGGAAGATGGGCAGCCAACACAGTGCATGCCGGATTGCATTAAAATCAAAGCGATGCCTCTATCATATTCTAACATTTCACCCATTGTTGTTTGTTTTGTAATTTCCATAGTATTCATTCCTTTCTATATTTCAATGTCGCTAGTATTATACAACATTCCAAAGGAAAATTCATCTACTATTTTTTGCTACCATCTTCGCCGCCGGGACCATCACGGCGTTCTCTTTTGTCGGAACCTTTTTGCAGTCCGGTGCTGACCCATTGATTGTTGGTAGCTGTCTTTTTGTTTTTTTCTTCTTTTTTCATCATATCACCTCAAAAAAAGTATGTGCAGAAGCATTTCAAAATATGATATACTGGGTGCATATCAAAGCAAAGAAGGAATCTATATGAATTTTGAATTAGTAAAACAAAATTTAGAGGAAAGAGGATATCAAGTTTCCTGTTTTTCCACTGCCAAAGAAGCCACAGAGTATTTGGATGCACAGTTGGACGGAAAAACCATTGGATTTGGTGGCTCTGTGACCTTGGAAGAATTGAAGTTATATGAAAAACTCTCCACACACAACCAGGTGTTTTGGCATCAAAAAATGCCGATGGGAAAGACAGTAGAAGAAATTCGAAAGAACGCCGACAAAGCGGAAATTTATTTTTCCTCTGTGAATGGAATTGCAGAAACGGGAGAAATTGTCAATATTGATGGCAGATGTAATCGGGTGGCATCCATTTGTTATGGACATCAAAAAGTGTATTTGGTGGCAGGGAAAAATAAGATTGCCCAAGACTACGAAGGTGCACTTTGGAGAGCGCGAAATATTGCGGCACCATTAAATGCCAAGCGATTGGGCAGAAAAACCCCATGTGCCGTGAACGCTGATAAATGCTATGATTGCAAGAGCCCTGACCGCATTTGTCGAAATTTATCAGTGCTGTGGGAAGTGCCTTTGGGACTGGAAATGGAAGTGATTTTAATAGATGAAGAGTTGGGGTATTAATATGTCGAATGTAATACATAAATTAGAACGACCTATTTTGACAAAAGAGGATATGCCATATGATGCGGCACTGATTTTTAATGCTGGCGTTGCAAAAATCAACGGCAAATATGTCATGGTTTTTCGCAATGACTACGGCACCACACAAGAGGCGTTTGAAAAGGAAGGAAGACATTTTTCCGGTACGTCGGTGGGAGTTGCCGTTAGCGATAACGGTATTGATGGCTGGCAAGTGCGCCCTAAGCCACTGGTGGACAGCCGGGAAATTGCAGATGGGGAAGTGCGCCGTTTGTATGACCCAAGAATTACGGTAATCGACGGAAATATATATTTGTGCTTGGCCATGGACACAGAGCATGGAATTCGTGGTTGCGTGGCAGAAGTAAACGATACTTTGGACGCTGTGAAAATTATCAGCACTTCTGTGCCGGATAATCGCAAGATGGTGCTGTTCCCTGAAAAAATCGGCGGGTACTATGTGCGTGTGGAACGACCATTCCCTGTGTACGGCCGTGGAGGCAGGGACAGGTTTGACATCTGGTGTTCTAAGTCTCCTGATTTGAAATTTTGGGGCGAATCTAAGTTGGTGCTTGGGGTGGAGCATGTACCCTTTGCCAATGATAAAATAGGCCCGGCGGCACCACCTGTGAAAACAGAAAAAGGTTGGCTTACCACCTTCCATGCGGTAGATATTGACCATACCAGAGAGAAAAACGGTTGGGAACCTACTTGGAAGAAACGATACACTGCGGGTATTATGTTGCTTGACTTGGAACAACCTCACAAGGTGATTGGAATGTCTAAAGAGCCACTGCTTGTGCCGGAACTACCCCATGAGACCAAAGAAGGATTCCGCCAACATGTAATTTTTCCCGGGGGCATGATTTTGGAACCCAATGGAGAGGTAAAGATTTATTATGGGGCCAGCGATACGGTGGAATGCTTGGCAATTGCAGATGTCAATGATTTGTTGGCATTGTGTTTACCATAAGTTCATTTGTGTTTTTTGGCAAAAACAGGTATAATAAAAAGTATATAAAAAGACAAAGGAGTTGATTCCCATGAAATTTGCACAAGTTGATATGTATGCGCAGGAAAAAGAACCCCTCTGCCGAAAGAATGACTATATTGATCCTAGTTTGTATGTAGAGTTTGGTATTAAAAGAGGTCTTCGAGATGTGGATGGTAACGGTGTTCGCGCCGGATTAACCAACATTTCCAGAATTACATCTTTTCAGAATGTTGATGGAGTAAAAACTCCATGTGATGGCCAATTGTGGTATCGTGGATATCAAATTGCTGATTTAGTGAACAGCCTTGGCCCCGATGAAATGGGTTTTGAAAAAATCGCATACCTTTTGCTTATGGGCCAGTTGCCGGAAGCGGAAGAATTAGAGCGTTTCAAAAATTATATTGCAGAGTGCAGAACGTTGCCCAGTAATTTTACTCGTGACGTTATTATGAAGGCTCCCAGCGAAGATATTATGAATTCCATGACCCGGAGTATTTTGACTTTGGCATCTTATGACCCCAAGGCAACAGACACCAGTGTGAGCAATTGTTTGCGTCAAAGCATGCAGTTAATTAGTGAATTTCCCTTGTTGGCGATTTATGCGTACCATGCGTATAATTATTCCGGCAATCAGGATAGTATGATTATTCATAGGCCGGACCCGTCACTTTCTACAGCAGAAAACCTGTTGTTGATGCTTCGACCGGATAAAAGATATACGGCGACAGAAGCGAAGGTGTTGGATACGGCATTGATTTTACATATGGAGCATGGTGGCGGTAACAACTCTACTTTTACTACCAGAGTGGTAACTTCTTCCGGCTCCGATACCTATTCCACCATTGCGGCAGCCATGTCTTCTTTGAAGGGTCCCAAGCATGGTGGCGCCAATATTAAGGTAATGGATATGATGGCGGACATTCGTGCCAATGTAAAGGATTATGCAGACAAAGAAGAAGTGGCAGCATACCTTTCTAAGATTATTGATAAAGAGGCGTTTGACCGGAAGGGTCTTATTTATGGTATGGGGCATGCGGTATATTCCTTGTCCGATCCTCGTGAACGGATTTTCAGAGGCTATGTGGAAAAATTAGTAGCCGAGAAGGGTAGAGAAAGAGATTTTATGCTCTATCAGAACATTGAAGAGTTGGCACCGCAGTTGATTGCACAAAAGCGGCGCATTTATAAAGGGGTTAGTCCCAATGTGGACTTCTACAGCGGCTTTGTATATGAAATGTTGGGAATTCCAAGGGAACTTTACACTGCTATGTTTGCAGTGGCGCGTATCGTAGGTTGGAGCGCCCATCGAATCGAAGAACTCATTTGTACGGATAAGATTATTCGTCCGGCGTACATGAGTGTGATGGAGGAAAGATAAAAGAAAGACAGTCAGTAAAAACGGGATGTAACCAAAATGTTACATCCCGTTTATTCTCCTACTCGATTAGGTGTTAATGATATTTTGGCAAATAATTGCCGTGGGCTTCTATCAGCTCGTCCACCATTTTTTTGATGGAATCAATGTCCAATTCGCTGCCGGTGTGGGGGTCAAGCATTGCAGCTTGATAGATGTGTTCTTTCTTGCCGGTAACGGCTGCTTCTATGGTTAACAGCTGCACATTAATGTTGGTCATATTCATAGCGGCGCATTGCACGGGCAAAGGACCAACATGGCAGGGATGGATACCATAGCCGTTTACCAGACAGGGAACTTCTACGCAGGCATCTTCCGGAAGATTGGTAATGAGATGGCCGGTGTTCAGCACGTTGCCACCGATTTGCAACGTTTTCCCATCCACAATGGCTTCCATGATTCTAGAAGCGTATTCATGAGAACGGTTATGTTCCTTCACACCTTTTTCTAACAACTCTGTATACTCCCGCTTCCAGTCTGCAATTTGGTTAACACAGCGGCGGGGATATTCGTCCAAAGGAATGTTGTATCTTTCAATCAATTCCGGATATTTGCTCTTAATAAAAAACATATTGTATTCTGCGTTGTGTTCGCTGGATTCTGTACAATAGTAGCCGAAGTTTTTAATGTATTCCATCCGTACTTTGTCGGTGTTTTTGGGGCCATTAATATAAGCATCCACCCTGGATTTGATTTCCGGATATAAATCAACACCGTTTTTGTCTTTAATTTCCAAAAGCCATGCCATGTGGTTAATCCCGGCGATTAACTCCTTTCTGCCCTCTAATTTATCTTGCATCCCTAAGTTGTGTAACAGATGGTCCGAACAACATTGCACGCTGTGGCAGAGACCCACGGTTTTAATGGGAGTGTATCGTAGCATATAGCCGGTTAACATAGCCATGGGATTGGTGTAGTTGAGAAAGAAGGCCTCGGGACAAACTTCTGCCATATCCTCTGCAAATTCTTTCAACACCGGAATGGTACGAAGAGCACGCATAATGCCGCCGATACCCAAAGTGTCACCGATGGTCTGGCGTAAACCGTATTTTTTCGGAACCTCAAAATCAATAATGGTACAAGGATCATAAAGCCCCACCTGAATGGCATTGACCACAAAATTGGCACCGCGCAAAGCTTCTTTTCTTTGTGCAACCCCCGCATAGCAAAGAATAGTACAGTTACATCCTTTGGCGGCTTTCATGGCCTCTAAAATGGTTTTGCTTTCTTCCAACCTTTTTTCATCAATGTCATAAAGGGCAAAAATACTGTCCTTTAAAGAATCTACGCACATGCAGTCGCCGATAACATTTCTGACAAAAACGGTGCTGCCTGCGCCCATAAATGTGATTTTCATAGGAAAAGCCTCCTTTTTGGTTCTTTGTGATTTCTATTATATCTTGACAGAGGGTACGGAGTAATAGTATCCTGTTGTAAATATTTGTCATTTTGTTGTTTTTGAGGTGTTTTATGATACATGATGTTACCGTTATAGACCAGGGGTACAATGGATTAAATCCGGTGATATTCGGATTTGAAAAATGCAGTAAATCTCATGCTTTCGGGCCGGCGGTCAGAATGTACTGGTTGATTCACTATGTGGAATCCGGGTTTGGTTTTTTTCAGATTGACGGAAAGACCTATCGGGTGCATCCTGGTGAAATGTTTGTTATTCCGCCCTTTGTAGAGACTTATTATGAAGCTGACAGGGAACATCCATGGAGTTATACCTGGATTGGATTTACAGAAACGGGGTCACTTCCTACAGAGTTGGAGCCTGTGGTATACTGCCCGAGCGGCTTGCAGGTTTTTCAGGAAATGAAAAAATGTGACAACATGGAAAATGGAAGAAGTGCATTTTTATGTGCAAAACTTTGGGAAGTATTTGCCCTTTTGTTGGATACAAAGCAGGGGAGTGTGGATTACGTGGAAAAAGCGCTGAATTGCATTCATGCAGAATATATGAATGGTATTACGGTGCAGGATATTGCGGATAGAGTAAATTTGGACCGGTCGTATTTTTCCACCTTGTTTAAAAATAAGATGGGGGGTTCTCCCGGAAAATATTTATTGCAATATAGAATGAATATTGCAGCATCCTTGATGATTCAGCAGGGGAAAAGTGTATCCGTTGCGGCCAACTCGGTGGGGTATGGTGATATTTTTAATTTTTCCAAAATGTTTAAGCGGTATTATGGCATGTCGCCCCAAGGGTATGTCCGGGAAAAACAGAGAGTGGAGCAAGGATAAGAGCGGTTACAGTTTTCATAGGGACTCCGTAATTTATTTCGTCTTGACTACGGCAAACATTATTTGTGGAAAATCCGGCGCAATAGAAGTAACACCTTGCTTTATTATATCTAAGCCATTTTTCTCCAGTTCTTTTTCAAAGGTCTGGAAATTTACCATCCGGCATGAGGTGTTGGCAATTTGGACAGTTTGTCCTGTCTGCTCATGAATACGATCTTGTATGTCAAAAGCGGTGTGAATATCTGTCTGGCGTTCAAGATGGCCGTCTCCCATAGTGCAAATAAGTGCAATTCCGGAGGGGTTTAAATGTTTTTGAATAAATCTATAAAAAGCGTTTCTGTCTTCATTCAACACCAGCATATGAACAACGGCCACCGCATAAATAAAGTCGAATGTGCAGTCAAGTTTTCCAGATATACAATTCAAAACTTGAAAACAATTTGAAGATTCAGGCAGCATACTTTGGCAAAAACGAATCGCTTCGGGAGATATGTCGGTTGCAAGCAAATGGAAACCTTTGGTAAGCAGGGGGAAGGCATCCCGACCTTCTCCACATCCGATTTCCAAAATGGTTTGTTGGGGAGAAATAGAAAATGCATCGATGGTTTCAGCTACGATAGCTGACGGATTTTTGTGGAACCATTGTAAGTTTTCTTTGTGTATTTGACGATAACGGTCATCGTAGGCTTCATAATATTTTCGTTGCATTATTTTATACCTTTCTACTATAGCGTTTGATAAATTCGTGTTTATCGGTATGTTTATTATACCACACCAAATCGCATTTTTCCATATATTCGCCTGCCGTTTAACGAAAAACGAAAATAACCTCCATATTTCAGGAGATTATTCGTTTTTATATCGTAAACTCTCGTCCACTAGCAGGCAATCGATATCAAGTACCCCTAATCGTTATTTTGTTGACTGTAAATAAAAAAAGAGTCCTGTAAAAGCACCGTTTGGTACTCTCACAAGGCTCTGTGTGTATTTGGTAGAAAGGGAAAATAACCCTTTATGCAAAGAAAAAAATGGCCTGACACAATTATATCAAACCATTGCTTTTCTTTTGGAGCAGGTGAGGGGAATCGAACCCCCGTAGTCAGCTTGGGAAGCTGATATTCTGCCATTGAACTACACCTGCAAGTGTTGACTTATTTATTATAACGGAATTGATGGAAAAATACAATGCATATTTTTCC
>CAYMRI010000006.1:19720-28876 GCA_964392835.1 uncultured Eubacteriales bacterium | reverse complement strand
GCCGGCAAAAGAGCAATTTTTAAATAAAGATTTGCCGGGGAAATGGGCGCGGGATATGTTTGTAGGTGGATTTGGAAATATTTCCGGATATTTTCGGGCAAGGAAGCAGTGTACGCAAAGTACAAAGGAACTAGATGAAAACGCAAAAGAAAAAAAGAAAAAGACGGCTCTAACCATATTGGCCGCTGTGCTTTGCGTTATTCCTTTTGCTGCCATTGCATTGGTATTGTTATCTTCTGCGGATGCGGCTTTTGACAATTTTATAGAGCAAATCTGGATTGTAGATGATATCGGGAGCGTGTTCCAAATTTTGTTTTGGGTTGTCACCGGTTTTTTTGTGGCATTATCCTATTTCTTCTTCCACGCCGGCATTCAGCTTCAAGAGGAGCAGAAAGAAACAGCGCAACAGGATATATGGCATGAAGGATATGGTCACAGAAAACCTTTGCGGATACCGGCATTGTTTGTCACCGTGTTTTTACTGGTGATGAATGTAATCTATACTGCATTTTCTGTCATTCAGTTTTTATATGTTTTTTCCGGCAACACCCCGGAAAATGTGACTTTGAGTGAATATGTGGTCAGTGGATTTTGGCAGTTAATTTTTCTTACGGTCATGAACATTGTGCTTTTGGCGGTGGCCCTTTATTTTACCGATAGGAAAAATGCCTGGGGACAGAAAATCATGAGTCTACTGTTGGTTGTAAACAATGCAATTATGGGGGGTTCTGCCTTTGTGCGGCTTTCTAATTATGAAGAGGCTTATGGTTTTACCTTGATTCGGTTATATGGCTATTTCCTACTAATACTAATCGGTGTGCTTTTGGTGCTTTGTGTTGTAAAAATATGTTGCAATCGGTTCCCAATGCGAAATGCCATGTTCTGGGCTGTATTGGTGTTTGCAATCTGTTTACTGTATTTCCCCACAAACCGGTTTGTGGCAGAACAAAATGTAAATCGTTATCTGCAGAATCCGCAAAAAACAATTGATATGGCATACTTAGAGAACCTGGGGGAAGCGGCTATCCCTGCCTTGGAACGCTTGGAACAGGAAGCACCGCAGGAATCTGTACAGCAAGAGGCAAAGCGGATTTTAGCGGGCTTTGCGAAAAGTATCACCGGTGGTTAGGGTAATGCCTTTGCAGGCGAAGAGTTCACTGACAGTTACTAGTTGATATCCTTCTGCCAGGAGTGCAGGAATCAAGGACTCGCAGGCTTCAGCGGTAGAGCTATACAAATCGTGCATTAAAATAATGTCGCCGTCCTTTACCTTAGACATAATATGGTTATAAACTTTAACAGCATTTCTGGAGTTCCAGTCTTCCGGATCCACAGACCAGAGAATCAAAGGTGCGTTGGCGTATGCCCGTACGGCATCGTTCACATAGCCATATGGGGGACGGAACAATGCGGGGGTAATCCCTATGATTTTTTCAATAGCCGCATTTGTTTTGCTGAATTCAGCCTGTATTTCTGATATGGATAGTTTCTGCATCTTAGGGTGGGTATAAGAGTGACTTCCGATTTCACACCCCAGAGTGTAGGCTCTGGAGACAGTGGCTTTGCACCCGGAAGAACCCAAACGGTTTCCTACCACAAAAAATGTGGCTTTTGCGTTATACTGTTCCAATACATCTAAAATACGATTGGTAACAGTGGTGGTGGGACCGTCATCGAAGGTCAAAGCAACCATTGGCTTGGTAGGGTCAATGGTATCCGGAATGGCAGTAGGGGACACTTCGATACGAGGAATGGTTATTTTAGGGGTAGGGGACGGTGTGGCTGTTGCTGTTGGTGTTTGTGTTTGTGTGGGGGTAGGTGCCAATGTGGGGGTAGCTGTTTCAGTGGGAACCACAGTAGGGGTTGCAGTAGGTGTAGCAGTAGGCGCAATTGTTGACGCAACCGTCGGAACAGTCGTTGGCGTAGCAACGGTAGCGGTAAGTGACGGAGAAATGGGTGCCACATCTACCGATTGTACTTTTTGACAACCTACTGCCAACAGACAAATAAATAATAAGAATAGAAATAAAAATACAAGTGAAAACTTCAACTGCTTCATAAATTGCAACAATCCCCTTGGTACAAACAAAAAAGTAATTTAGTATTCTCTATCTTAAGACAAGCTATTACTTTTTGCAAGAAAGATTTTACAGAAATCTTGCAACCTAAGGGGCTTTCTTGTATAATTCCTTTATGCAAACCTGTCTCTATAGCTCAGTAGGATAGAGCAACGGTTTCCTAAACCGTGTGCCGGAGGTTCGAATCCTCTTAGGGACGCCAAATTGAGAAAAAACCCTATGCTTTTTCAATAGACATAGGTTTTTTTCTTGTAATTCACTTTACAGCTTTATCTAGGTGAAGTATAATACGAAGTATCCACTCTTCCGGTTTTCCGGAAACATAGAAAGGAAAGAGAATTATGAAGAAATTAATTGCGTTTTTATTGATGATTACATTGCTGGCAACCTGCTTTGTAGGGTGCACGACCAAGGATACCATTGTTGTAGGGTATACCATTTATGCCCCTATGAACTATATGGATGAAAGCGGCTACCTGATTGGCTTTGACACAGCCCTTGCCAAGGCTGTTTTTAAAAACTTGGGATATGAGGTTATCTTCCAAGAAATTGATTGGAATAGCAAATACACCGATTTGGAATCCAATACGATTGATTGTGTATGGAATGGATTTACCTGTAATACGGCAGATGACGATGGTGTTCTCCGTTCTGAAAAGGTGGACTTCTCCTACAATTACATGGAAAACCGCCAAGTGATTGTGGTAAAGGAAGGCGCAGGCATTGCTTCCGCAGAGGATTTGAGTGGCAAGCTTGCTGCTGTAGAAGGCGGTTCTGCCGGGGAAACCTATGCAAAATCCTTTACCGGTGTAACAACCAAATCTTTTACCAAGCAAACAGATTGTTTGTTTGAAGTAAACGCAGGCACCGCTGACTTTGCGGTAGTAGATGCACAACTTGCAAAAAGTTATGCCGGAAAAGGTGACTATGCAGCGCTGACCATTGTTGAAGCTTTGTCCAGTGACGTGGAATATTATGCCATCGGCTTTAAAAAGGGTAGCGAATTAACTGCAAAAGTGAATGAGCAATTGGAAAAATTAGCTGCTGACGGTACCATTGCTGCTTTGGCGGAGCAATACGGTGTGGAAACCACAGCCATTACTGATTTTTCCGACCAAAAGGGTTGATGCTAATTCGGAGATGGAATCATGTCATTTTTAGAAGTAACAGCTTTTCTCTTTGATGGTTTTTTAATATCTCTGCTTATCTTTGCGGTGACGCTGCTTTGCGGCGCACCGCTTGGTTTGCCGATTGCCTTTTGCTCTATGAGTCGATTTAAACCCGTTAGAACCATATCAAAGGTAATCGTTTGGATTGTAAGAGGGGTTCCTTTGATGCTCCAAATCTTTATTATCTATTATGTGCCCGGCCTTTTATTCGACACGCCGGTGTTTAGTCACATGGATAGATTCTTCTTTGTCAACTATGGTGTCAATGATGCGGGACGAATTATCGCAGTGCTCATTGCGTTTACCATAAACTATGCTTGTTATTTTTCAGAAATCTACAGAGGCGGTATTGAAAGCATTTCCAAAGGGCAGTATGAGGCAGGCTATGTTTTGGGCCTGACCAAATCACAGATTTTCAAAAATATTATTTTAAAGCAAGTTGTTCAAAGAATTATTCCCCCTATGTCCAATGAGATTATTACTTTGATTAAGGACACTGCCCTTGCCAACTGTATTATGGTTTGCGAGATTATTAAGCAGGCGAAGGAACTTGCTGCCACAAAAGCAATGATTTGGCCGCTGTTTTTTACTGGCGTTTTTTATCTGGTTTTTGTAGGCATATTGACGCTTATCCTAGGAAAAATTGAAAAGAAGCATAGCTATTTCAGGAGTTAAGACATGGCTTTATTAACGGTTAAAAATTTAAAAAAGAGTTTTGGAAAAACGAAAGTTTTAAAGGGAATAGACTTTTCTTTGCATAAGGGAGAAGTTTTGGCGATTATAGGTTCTTCCGGCAGTGGGAAAACCACATTGCTACGTTGTTTAAACTTTTTAGAACTGCCGGACGAAGGTTCCATTATGGTCGGCGACAAAGTGCTGTTTGATGGAGGAGATGCAACCACGCTCAGTGATGAAGCAATCCGACAAAACCGTCTGCACTTTGGACTTGTTTTTCAAAACTTTAACCTGTTTCCGCAGTATAATTCTTTGCAAAATGTAACACTGGCACCTACGTTGTTGAAGAAAGGAACGGCAGAGGAAATTGATGCGACTGCCAGAAAATTGTTGGCGCAGGTGGGGTTGTCGGATAAATTGGAAAGCTATCCCTATCAGCTTTCCGGCGGGCAACAGCAGCGAGTTGCTATTGCACGTGCTTTGGCATTGCAACCGGAAGTACTTTGTTTTGATGAGCCAACCAGTGCTTTGGATCCGGAGCTTACCGGAGAAGTACTACGGGTGATTCGTGGGTTGAAAGACAGGGGTACAACTATGATTGTTGTTACCCATGAGATGGAATTTGCAAGACATGTGGCGGATACCGTTATCTATATGGCAGACGGTGTGATAGAAGAAATGGGCCCCCCTAAACAAATTTTTGAAACTCCGCAAAAAGAAAAGACAAAGGCTTTTCTGCAAGGGGCGCAGAATATATTTTAAGTTTATTTAATTGGTTTACTGTCCAAATAGCAGGTGTCAGAACATAGATCTATTTTATTATTCCATACAGCATTACTATCAATAGAGGAATCTTTATCCCAGGCGACACAAGCGTTTTCGTCTAAATACACTTTAGAAAATTGTTTAGGATCGGAAAGGAAGGCAAACACAGTGCCTTCCTTTATAACCGGTTTCATATCCAAAAGACGCTGTTCTTTGTTATTAAAAGTAAGGATGAGAGTAAAATTATCATTCGGAATAACGGCAGTAAGTACTTTGCGACCATTGGCAAAATATTCCGCTGTTCTTTGATCAAATCCTTTCGAGAGATAATAGTTTATATCTTTACACATGGTGTCTCCTTTCAATGCTTATCGCAGAGGCTCAATTGCAAATAATTCCTGTTGATTTTCTGCCAGTTTCCAATTTTCTATTAACTCATCTTGATGAAAAGCGGCCCACCCCAACAACATTTTCAATTGTTTGTTTGGCATAGTCCCTTCAATCACTTCTAACTCTTGAATAGATACAAGAATTTCTTTCCCCCGTATACTAAAATTACAGCGTTTTCGTGCCTCTTAGTAATTTTAGTATACGGGGGACGACTAAAGAATGTCAAGCAGAACCATTTGCGTTTATCACTATGATATGATAAAATCATAAATAATATTTTTCAAAAGGCAGGCGATTTATATGGTATTAAAAATTGCAATGCTGGTAGTATTTTTCGCAATCATGATTGGTGTTGGAATCTATTGCCGGAAACATTCCACGGACGTAAATGGATTTGTATTGGGAGGAAGAGCGGTAGGCCCTTGGCTGACTGCATTCGCATACGGAACCTCTTATTTTTCCGCGGTTATCTTTGTGGGCTATGCAGGCCAGTTTGGATGGAAATTTGGTGTAGCATCCACTTGGATTGGGATTGGCAATGCCGTTTTAGGTTCTTTGCTTGCATGGGTTGTGCTGGGTAGAAGAACCAGACTCATGTCCCAGCATTTGGAAAGTGCAACCATGCCGGAATTCTTCGGGAAACGATACATGAGCCCTGCACTGAAAATTGCAGCTTCTATTATTGTGTTTATCTTTTTAATTCCGTATACCGCATCTTTATATAACGGATTGTCCAGACTGTTTTCCATGGCATTTCCCGGCATTGATTATTCCGTTTGTGTCATTGTTATGGCGGTTCTTACCGGTATTTATGTAATTGCCGGTGGCTACATGGCAACTGCCATCAATGACTTTATTCAAGGTATTATTATGATTGTGGGAATCATTGCAGTTGTCGCGGCTGTGCTTTCTCAAAATGGTGGTCTGGCCGAATCTTTAAGTGCACTGGCACAAGTAAGTACAGAATCCACCGAACCGGGCGCTTTTGCTTCTTTCTTTGGTCCAGACCCATTAAATCTTTTCTTTGTGGTGATTCTTACTTCTTTAGGTACTTGGGGATTGCCGCAGATGGTACAGAAATTCTATGCCATTAAGAGCGAAAAAAGTATTACCAAGGGCACCATCATTTCCACTGTATTTGCTGTGATTGTGGCAGGCGGTTGTTACTTTTTGGGCGGTTTCGGCAGACTGTTTACAGAACAATTAAATGTAGTAGATGGTGTGCCGGCAGAGGGTTTTGATGCCATTGTTCCCGCGATGTTAAGTAATCTGCCGGATATTTTAATCGGTGTGGTAATTGTTTTGGTGCTTTCTGCTTCCATGTCCACCCTTTCTTCCCTGGTGCTGGCTTCCAGTTCCACTTTGACCTTGGATTTGATTAAAGGGCATATTGTGAAGAAAATGACGGAAAAGAAGCAGGTACTTATTTTAAGAATATTGATAGTCGTATTTATTGCCGTTTCTGCATTCATTGCTTTAAACAAAGATAAACTGGGATATATTGCTGATATGATGGGAATCTCTTGGGGCGCTTTGGCCGGTGCATTCTTGGCACCTTTCTTGTATGGCCTTTATTGGAAGAGAACCACGAAACCGGCTGTTTGGGCAAGTTTCATTTTTGGCGCCGGTATTATGATTTTAAATATGGTAGCAAGAAGCGCATTCCCGGCTATTTTACAATCACCCATTAATTGCGGCGTTATTGCTATGGTAGGTGGTCTCATTATTGTCCCTGTTGTCAGTTTGCTGACACCGAAACCAAACAAAGAAGCAACGGATGCAATGTTTTCCTGCTATCAGAAAAAAGTTGTAGTAGAAGCAAAAGAATCTCTAGGAGAATAAATAGATATGCCGATTACAGAAATTTTACAGAAAAATGCGGATTTTTATCCTGAGGACATCAGCCTCATCGAAATCAATCCGAAGAATGAAAATCAAAGTCGAATGACATGGCGGGAATATTCTTTGATTGAAGCAAATCCCAACGATGCCTATCGTAACACCATTACCTGGAGCGAATTCAACAAACGGGCAAACCGTTTTGCAAACTTCCTGCTTTCCAGAGGCGTGAAGAAAGGGGACAGAGTTGCGATTCTGTTAATGAACTGCATTGAATGGCTACCCATTTACTTTGGGACTTTGAAAATGGGCGCTATGGCAGTGCCTTTGAACTACCGTTATGCAGCGGATGAAATTAAATATTGTCTGGAACTGGCAGATGCCGATGTGATTATTTTTGGACCTGAATTTACAGGCCGTATTGAGCAAATTTGTTCCAGAGTCAGAAGAATTAAAATGTGGTTGTATCACGGAGAGGATTGTCCTACTTTTGCAGAAAGTTATGACAGCTTGGTATCCTATTGTTCCTCTAAAACTCCCAGCATTAAGCTGACGGATGACGATGATGCGGCAATTTATTTTTCCTCCGGCACCACAGGCTTTCCCAAAGCTATTATTCATAAGCATAGAAGTTTGATGCACGCTGCTATGACGGAGCAGAACCACCATGGCCAGACCAAGGACGATGTATTCCTTTGTATTCCGCCCCTTTATCATACAGGGGCAAAAATGCATTGGTTCGGCAGCTTCTTAGTAGGAGGCAAGGCGGTAATTTTAAAAGGGATTAAGCCGGAATGGATTTTAAAGGCGGTTTCTGAAGAAAACTGCTCTATTGTATGGTTGTTAGTGCCATGGGCACAGGACATTTTGGATGCGGTAGAGCGTGGGGATATTCATCTGGAAGATTACAATCTGGCACAATGGCGGTTGATGCATATCGGTGCCCAACCGGTACCGCCCAGCTTGATTAAACGCTGGAAACAATATTTTCCCAATCATGCTTACGATACCAACTATGGTCTGTCTGAGTCTATTGGACCGGGGTGTGTACACTTGGGTGTGGAAAACGAGCACAAAGTAGGTGCTATTGGCAAAGCCGGTTTTGGCTGGCAAACCAAGATTGTGGATGAACACAGAAACCCTGTAAAGCAGGGGGATGTGGGAGAATTGGCAGTGAAGGGCCCCGGTGTCATGACCGCTTATTACAAAGATGAAAAAGCTACTGCAGATGTGTTGCAGGACGGTTGGCTCTTTACCGGGGATATGGCAATGGAAGATGAGGATGGTTTTATCTTCCTGGTAGACCGGAAGAAGGATGTGATTATCTCCGGCGGTGAAAACCTGTATCCTGTGCAGATTGAAGATTTCTTACGGAAACATGATAAAATCAGCGATGTTGCTGTCATTGGTCTGCCGGATGCCAGATTGGGCGAAATTGCAACCGCCATTATTCAGGTAAAAGAAGGAATGGAAATGACGGAAGCGGAAGTGGAAGATTTCTGTCTGGATATGCCTCGGTATAAGCGGCCCAGAAAGATTATTTTTGCGGATGTGCCCAGAAATCCTACCGGTAAGATAGAAAAACCAAAACTTCGCCAGATTTACTGCGGTGAAAGTGTTGTGGCACAACAAAATGAGATTCATTAAAAGGAGTTTTTGAATATGAAAAAATTATTGTTGGGCAACGCAGCGGTTGCCAGAGGAGCCTACGAGGCAGGCGTAACTGTGGTTGCTTCCTATCCGGGCACCCCAAGTACGGAAATTACAGAAGAAATTGCAAAGTACGATGAAATTTATTCCGAATGGTCTCCCAATGAAAAAGTTGCTGCAGAAGTAGCAATCGGCGCTTCCATTGGGGGAGCGCGCGCTATGAGCTGTATGAAGCATGTAGGCTTAAATGTTATGGCTGACCCGGTATTTACCGTAAGTTATACCGGTGTCAACGGCGGTCTGGTATTCTGTGTGGCAGATGACCCGGGCATGCATTCTTCTCAGAATGAGCAGGATTCCAGACACTATGCTAAGGCGTCTAAAATTATGATGTTGGAACCTTCCGATTCCCATGAGTGTAAGGAATTTACAAAGCAGGCCTTTTCTTTGTCCGAAGCCTATGATACGCCGGTATTTATCCGCCTGTCCACCAGAGTGTCCCACTCTCAGAGTCTTGTGGAATTGGCAGACAGAGAAGAAGTTGCCTTAAAGCCTTATGAGAAAAATATCAGCAAGTATGTCATGATGCC
>CAYMRI010000006.1:13894-19710 GCA_964392835.1 uncultured Eubacteriales bacterium | reverse complement strand
AAGACAGAATGGCAGCGTTACAGGCCTTTGCCGAAACTACCGATTTGAACACGGAAGAGAAAAACGGCAGTCGCATTGGTATCATTACCGCAGGGATTACTTATATGTATGCCAAAGAGGCCCTGGGAGATAAAGCAGATTATTTAAAACTGGGTATGGTATATCCTTTGCCGGAAAAGAAGATTGCGGATTTTGCGGCGCAGTATGATAAGGTTTATGTCATTGAAGAACTGGATCCGGTCATTGAAACCCATTGCAGAAGTTTGGGCATTCAAAATATTGAAGGAAAGAGCTTGTTTACTTTGTTGGGAGAATACACCCCCAATATGATTAAAAAGGTAGTATTGGGAGAAGCACCGGCTGCAGTTTGCAGAGCGGCTGAAGCAATTCCGGGCAGACCTCCGGTAATGTGTGCAGGATGTCCTCACAGAGGTACTTTCTATGTACTGCGTAAATTGGGATTGACCGTTTCCGGCGATATCGGTTGTTATACCTTAGGGGCAGTGGCACCGCTGCAGTCCGTGGATACTACCATTTGTATGGGTGCATCCGTCAGCGCAGCTTTGGGTATGGCAAAAGCGCGGGGTCCGGAATTTAATAAAAAACTGGTTTCCGTTATCGGGGATTCCACATTCATGCATTCCGGTATGACCGGCCTTGTGGATATTGTTTACAATAAAGGCAACAACACTGTGATTATTTTGGATAACTCCATTACCGGTATGACCGGACACCAGAACAATCCTACCACCGGCTATACCATTAAAGGGGAAGAAACCAAACAGGTAAATTTGATTAGCCTTTGCAAAGCCATTGGTATTGAACATGTAACTGTTTGTGACCCATTTGATGTAAAGGCATTTGAAAAGGTAGTTAAGGAAGAAGTAGAAAGAGAAGAACCTTCTGTGATTATTGCACAAAGACCCTGTGCGTTGCTAAAGACTGTAAAATACACCGGCCATTGTGACATCACAGAAAACTGCAGAAATTGTAAAATGTGTATGAAGCTGGGATGTCCTGCCATTACCGTAAAGGATGATAAAGTGGTAATTGACAGCACCCAATGTAACGGTTGTGGACTGTGCATTAATGTCTGCCCATTCCATGCCATTGTAAAGGAGGAAAACTGATATGACCAAAAATATTATGATAGTAGGTGTTGGTGGACAGGGAACCCTCCTTGCAAGCCGGATTTTGGGAAATACCGTAATCGGCGAAGGATATGATGTAAAGATCTCCGAAGTACACGGTATGAGCCAGAGAGGTGGTAGCGTTGTAACCTATGTGAAATACGGGGATAAAGTTTTTTCTCCCATTATTGATGAAGGAGAGGCAGATGTGATTTTGGCTTTTGAATTGTTGGAAGCCTACAGAGCATTACCTTATTTGAAAAAAGGGGGAAAGCTGATTGTCAACAATCAACAGATAGACCCCATGCCGGTCATTACCGGGGCGGCCAAGTATCCGGAAAAGATACAGGAAAAATTACAGGCAAGTGTGGATACTACTTTGGTAGATGCCCTTTCTTTGGCAAAGGAAGCCGGAAATCAAAAGGCAGTGAATGTGGTACTTATCGGTGTTATGGCAGCGAGAAGCGATATTCCCTATGAAAAATGGATAGAAACTATAAAAACCACAGTGCCTGCAAAATTTTTAGAGGTAAATTTAAAGGCGTTTGATTTGGGTTATCTGTCCAAAACTTGACGAAATACGTAGAATGGGCTAAAATACCCCTATACAAGTTCCTATGTAAAGGAGGAAACAGACATGTTTGAAGATGAAGATGAAAGAAACGAATACGATAACAATCAACCGCGGCAGGCTGGGAAAGATGCATTGACCAGCAATTCAGCAGTAAAAGCAGCTATTTTCGTGTTGGGACTCATGATTTGTATTATTATCATATACGTATTGCTTTTTGCAGGAAGCACTGGAAACACAGATGGCGATGCTTCTCCGCATCGTATCACGCCGGGAACTTCTTCCGCTACACTCAATCCGGATGCAACACCCAGTGCAGACGACACTACTACCCAGTCGACGGTAGCACCTACCGCCACACCGGAACCGTTCACTTTTAAGAAGGGTGACGAAAATCCGAAGATTAAAGAATTGCAACAATTGTTAATTACCAAAGGCTATTTGGCTGCAGATACCGAGTTGGCAGAAGTCTTCGGTGCTAAGACAGAAGCTGCTGTAAAATTGTTCCAGACAGAAAATGGCTTGGAAGCTACCGGTATTGTAGACAATGCCTTGTGGACTGCCATCGAACTTGCAGAAGTAAGAGTAGAACCGTTTGAATTGAAAAACGGTGTTACCGATGCGAAAGTAGCCGAATTACAACAGTTATTAATGGATAAGGGCTACATGACCATGGATACACCTACCAATTATTTCGGTAACAAGACAGAAGCTGCGGTAAAACTGTTCCAAAGAGTGAATGGCTTGACGGAAACCGGTATTGTAAATAATACACTGTTTACCATGATTCAAAACGCAGAAACGTATACAGGTACACTTTCTTAAGATTTTTAAGAAAAAATCAATTTTTGTTGAACTTTCAACATTCCAGGGGTAAAACGCTTTCCCCTGGAATTTTTTTGTGCTATAATGCGTCATGGTATTATTTTATTCTTATTATTTTGAAGGAGGATAAGAAGCATGATAACATATTCATTGAATTGCTTGGAACGCATGAAAGCTGATCTCTCTTACCCTAACTTGTTTGACATTTTTTTAAGTCATGGTGACCGTACTGCTTTGGAATTCAAAGTGGAGGGACAAATCCAGAAAGTCTCTTTCCAGGAGATGGAAACGCCGGTTACTTATGTAGCAGACAAGTTGCAGGAAAGATTGAACGGATGTGAAAAAGGTTTTGTTGCTTTGAAACTGGACAATTGCCCGGAATGGCCCATTCTTTTCTGGGGGATTATGTTGGCGGGATTTAAACCATTTTTGATTGACTATCGTCACCCGGTACAAATCACACAGTTTTTCTTAAAAGAAGCAGGTGCAGTTGCCATTATTGCGGCAGAAGAACTGGAAACCGGAAACGGAGCCGTTTCCCTTGTGGCAGAGGATTTGATTGCCCTGGACAAAAAAACTTTGTTGGAATTGGCAAAGAGCACGCCGAGAGACGGCAAACACGCGGAAAGAATTGCAAAGTATACTTTCGGTACCGAGGTTGCGCTTTGTACTTCCGGTACCACCAGCACGGCAAAGGTGTATGTGTATAACGGCGAGGCAATCGGTAATCAGATTTTATCTGCAGAACAGATTATTAAAGAAAATGACTATCTTTTGTCTGATAGAGAAATTAAGAATCTGGCATTCCTGCCTATGCACCATATTTTTGGATTTTTGGCAGTCTATATCTGGTTCTCTTTCTTTGGAAAAGGGCTGGTATTCCCGGACGGGAAAGCGCCATCAGCATTGTTGGCAGCTTGTCGGGAACATGGTGTGACCCATATTTTGGCAGTGCCTTTGTTGGTAAACAATATTGTAACCGGTATTCAAAGAAAACTGACCAAACAGTCTAAGTTTAAACAAAATGCATTTAAAGTAATGTGCGCAATCAGCCGTTTTGTGCAGAGAATCAATCCTATTTGGGGGATCAAACTGGCGAAGAAGCTGTTGAAGAAGAGTGTATTGGATAATCTGGTTGGCACCAGTCTGGAAGTGATTATCTGCGGTGGCGGTCATGTACTTCCTAACACATTAAATGTGATCAACTCCATCGGTTACTATACGGTTTGCGGCTTTGGTATGACAGAAGTTGGTATTTCCTCTTTGAACTTAAGCAGAAGTTTAGACAGCAGATTGTCCGGTTGTGTCGGTATACCTATGAGTTGTCTGGAGTACCGTGTCATTCCTTTGGATGATGCAAAACCCAATGTGGGTGCATTGCAGATTAAGGGTGCGACCATTCACAGTGGTAGAATGGTGGACGGACAGCAATTGCCCCCGACTTTAACAGAAGATGGTTGGTTTGAAACAGGCGATATTGGCCGCTTGGATAATGGAGCATTGTATATTGAGGGCCGTCTGAAGGAAGTTATCATCAATGAGTCCGGCGAAAATGTATATCCGGATGAATTGGAAGATACTTTTACCGGATTGAACGGCATTACCCAGTTTACGGTCATGGGTATTCCCAAGTCTGCAGATAGCAAGTACGAGGATATTGCTTTGATTATGGAAACTTCCAAAGATGTGAATGATGAAGCATTTACCCAAGAATTGATGAAGGATATCATGGCAAGAAATGCTACATTGCCGGTGTTCAAGAAGGTAAGCGCTGTGCTCATTACTTCTGAGCCGTTGCCGCTTTCCAACGGTATCAAGGTAAAACGTGCGGAGATTAAGAAGCAGATTGTAAATGGTGCAACCCATTATGTGAAATTGAAGTAAGACGGATTTATTTTTCGCCCACTGGTCCTAATGGCTGGTGGGCGTTTTTTTGCAAAATAAGTTAAAAGTAAAGGAACACCCCAAAGGAGTGTTCTCAGTTTCCTTCTCCCAGCAAAAACGCTGTGCCGCCCAATTCCTCAGAATAGGCAGTCACATTCTTGTGGCAGGTAAAAATGAATACCTGACGGGTCTGTGCTACGCTGGACAGGAAATCCAATGCCCCATGCATTCTCTTTTCATCGTATTGGGTGAAGGGGTCGTCCAAGAGCAGCGGGAACCCTTCAAAGTCTGCAGATAGAATATCGGAGATAGCCATACGCAAAGCAAAATATGCCTGGTCTTGGGCACCGTAGCTGAAATAATCAATCTCATAAGGTTGCAGGCTGTCTTTAGGACTTAATGTAATCTGGAAATCTCGATTCACACGGATGGTCATAGGATGGTCCGGCTTAATGGAATTTAAAATTTCCTCGGTGCGGTTGTTCAGTACCGGCCCAAAACTTTGTTGCAATTCGTCAAAAGCGTCCTTCATAGTGGATTTTGCCAGCTTCATACATTCATATTGGTATTCTGCTTCTGCAATTGCCTGTGAAACTTCGTCCAGGTCGGACAGGATTTCGCTCTCTTCCCGATAGGACTTAAAATTGGAAGCAATACGGATGTTGGTGTCGGAAATAGCATCTTTAATCACATCCAAATCCCGGTCCAAGCTATCCAATTGGGATTCCAGCACCTTTGCATCGGTAGAAAGGGTAGGGTCTAATGCATTCTGGGCAAGGCCCGCCATTTGTTCTGCTTCTGCAGCCATTGCCTCGTAGGAACGGCCGTTTAATGCGTTTTTCAAATAGTTGTTGGCATAATTCAATTCCATAATCAGACTGTCATATTGATTTAAATTATGAAAAATTTGCTGCAAGGTCTCCTTAATGTCTTCCAAGGATGCCAAAGAAAAGATAGAAGCATATTTTTCATAAAAAGCAGCAGTGATATTACAGCTGGCGGTTTCTTTTGCAGTAAATGTTTCTGTATAGGAAGTTACGGTTTGCATGGCCTCTTCACGCTGCAACTTGTAGGAGTGGTAGAGGGAGAGTTTTTCCCGCATCTCGCCGATAGATTGACAGCCAAGCTCCGTCAGGGTGTTGGAAATGTACTTGGAAAGCAAGGTGTGCACTTCCTCCAGCGTTTCTGTGGAAACAGGTGTGTTCCCTAAAATTTCCGCCAGTTTCTTTTGGGTGTTGGCCGGCTGGTCATCCATAAGCTGTTTGAAATCTACGGCTACGGCCTTTAATTGCTCGTTACATTGTTTTACGGAAGCATTGGCGTAAATCAATGCATGCTTTTGCTCTTTCCCGGCACGACGACCCATGGAACCATAAATCAAAAGCACTAGCAGGGCAATGGCAGCT
>CAYMRI010000006.1:9606-13884 GCA_964392835.1 uncultured Eubacteriales bacterium | reverse complement strand
ATAGGAAGCAACTGCAAGGAAATTCCAAAGAGCAGCGCCTGCAACGCAAAGAATGCCACAAACAATGCTGCCCAAAGAAAGTATTTTCTTCTTCTTTGCAAATTGTTTGTTTTGCTCCTGTTGCGTTTCTAAGTTTACCATGGCATCGGTTAACTGCAAGTCCAGTGTTCTCTTGCGTTCAATGGCCCGGGAACAGCTGTTGCGCAAACTGGAAATATTTTCAAAGGTATCAATATCAAAATGGTTCAAGTATTCTAAAGCGGTGAGTTTTTCGTCAATAGAAGATACAGTTTCCTTCGCCGCATTTAAAATTTGCCCGGGCACTGCCAGCTCCTCTGTAGCATTTTCCACTTTTTGAAAATCTACCAGACAGGTTTCATAATAGGAGCGGTCAATAAACGCACCATCTGCGGTTAGTAGTTCTTTGGTTTCCGCAAGCAAAGCCTCCTGCCGTTTTTTGCGGTCCATACATTCCTGAATCTGCCGGAATTCCGACATGGAATTCTCGCTTTCCACCAACTGCAGTTGGGTCTTAACTCGCTGCATTTCTTCTAAAATAGAATCTCGGCGGGATTGGTACACAGTTAAGTCTTCAATAATTTTAATAGAAGTGTTCCGAGTGTCCCGAAAGGCGGCAAGTTCTTCTTGCAATTCGGATTTTCTGGCCTTCAATCGGTCAATGAGCCCACCCTGTCCACGGGCGGCGTGCAAAGAAAGCATCGGTTTATTTAAATTGCCTTCAATGGCATGAATGTCAATGTTTTCATCACCGGTACCGGCAAGATTGGAAAGTTTTGCCAGAATATCGCTGTCTTTTGCGGTGCCGGAATCAATTTTAGAATCCAGCTGGCTGATAAAAATAGTGCTTTCAAAGGTGGCCTGGGAAATATGGAACAGAAATTCACCGGGTTCTGTTTTAGGGTCTATGGGGAGCACTTCACCGGTAGAAACCAATGTTAAAGACATCTTATCTTTGGCCTTGGTTTCCCCAAAGTGCCGTGTTAAGGCATATTCCAACTCGTTATGGGAAAAACGGATTTCACCTCCCATGGTATCTGCATGCCAGGGGGTGTATTTCTTTCTGGGATTCTCCGCAATGGTGCGGGTACGGGAGTTTAATCCGTAGAACATGGCTTTCATAAAGGCTTGCAATGTGGATTTTCCTACTTCGTTGGAACCATAAACCACATTTAACCCTTGTTGAAACTCCAAAGAAAGTCCTTGGTGCTTTCCAAAACCGTCAATTCTGATTGATTTGATGATCATAAACGGATACCTCTCCTTCAAAAGCTCTCAGACCCAATGTCAACGCATCGGTATAAAGCTGTTCCTCTTTTGTATTGCCCTTCCTTTGGGCTTCTTCTATCTTTGCAAGCAATCGGCGGGCAAATATGCCTCGAAGCATATTTTCTTTGGACAATGCCTCTAAATCCACTTCTGTACGGGTAGTATCCCGTAGCTTTAGCAAAAAGCAACTGTCTGCCAAACGAGCCTGCAGTAAATTCAAATCCAATAAAAAGCCATCTTTTAACATACCGGTAAAAAGAATCTTATACAAATTCTCGGGGTGGTCAATTGCGGCTGCTACACGGTCTATTACCTCTTGGTGAGAGGCACAGCCGGTCACATCCACGGTAATAGTTTCATAACGACGGGCCGCACAGGAAATCCATTGAGATTGCAGTGTTGCTTCTTCAGCACCCTCTTCCTTGGTTAAGGTAATATACCAAATCCCTTTTTCACCGGCTTCGTCAAAGCCTCTGCCTTCCGGCGTACCGCTATAGGAAAAATAAGTCTGGCCCTGTTTTTCGGGTTGAGAAGCTGTATGTTTGTGGCCCAAAGCCAAATAGTCCAAATGTGTCTGTGCAATGGAATTCATGGTAATTGGTTGATAGACACTGCTTTGGCCTGTACCAACCGTATCCCCGTGTAATGTCATTAGATGAAAACCGGTCCGTTCATTAGCAGGTACTGCAAAATTTTCCAATAAATTTTTCTCCAAATAAGGGGTAGTAAAAGCGGCACCATATACATGGATGGGAACACCTTTGCGGGTAACAAAAGTATGCTTTGTAATTTGTTGTTCTTTAAAAATAGTTACATTAGACGGCCAGGTAGTGCCATCGTAGCGGGTGCCGGGCATATAGGGGTCGTGATTCCCCGGCGCAATAAAGATAGGCAAATCGGGCACCTGCCCAAAAGCGTGTTTAATAAAGGCAACCGTTTCATCGGTAACGCGTGTGCTGTCAAATAAATCGCCGGAAAGCAATAAACCATCAACCTCTTTTTCTTGGCATAATTGTAAAATCTTTAAAAAGGTTTGTCGCAATTCATCACGACGAATGGCGGCCTTGACAGGAGAAAGTCCGGAAAAGGCTGTATCAAAATGAATATCTGCACAATGGATGAAAGAGATTGTTTGTTTCATCTGCTTACCCCACTACAGGAGATTCTGTTGATGCTACCGGTTCAGTAGGTGATGGCGTCTGTGTGGGCGACGGTGTCGGCGTGGATTCTAATACCACACTGTTCATGGCTTTGTAGGAACTCTTGGAAAAGGGCTCTCTCTTGATTTCTACGCCGTTTTGATAGGTAATCCGCTCTACAGTCCACTTTCCGCCTGCCCAGCCACTTTGTACTTCAGCAGGATCCGTGGTGTAGGATACAGTTGGTTCTACCACAGATGTTTGGATAGAAACGAATTCATAAGAAATGTCCTTATGTTCATTAACGCCTAAAATACGGAAAGTCAGCTTACCGGAAGCATTAAAAACACCTTCAATCTTTATGGGGTAATTGGTGTTGTTGGTAAATTTAAAGTCAGTTACACCATAATTAATCATACAATCCAACCCTTTGGGGACATAGCTGACCGTAGAGGAGTGGTTGGAACGGTTATTTACATCTACATTTACAGAATAAATAACTGCATTATATAGCGTGGTGGAAACCTGACAAATACCACCGCCAATCATTTCTTTCACTTTACCACTGGAATAACCGTTAGCCAGTTTGAATCCTAAGGCCGTAGAGGTGGAATTTACATGCCCGTTGAAAGAAAATTGTTCACCGGGCAATAAAATGTACCCGTTAATAATTTCCGTTGCAACTTTTAAATTTATATTTCTGTTCGTGTTGGAAGAGGAAGTACTGAACTTTGTGGTCTTTTCTCCCAATACATCCGGATAGGTTGGCATGGTCATATTTGCAGCATAAACAGTAGGCGCCACTTTGGTAGAAGGAATCGTAAGGGTGGCACCCTGATTGGAAGCCAGCTGCGCAGTGACTGCCTCTAAATCTGTACGGTTGACGGAAAGACCGTATTGCTCAGGGGCAATGGCAACTTCTTTTGCGCTTACCTTGGTATAAGTTGCATCTACCGGTGCTACGTTTACCAGGGTCATTGTAGCGTCAAGATCCAATGCATCCGGTGCCGTTACTGCAGCAACGGTGCGAACATCCAATTCCATGGATTGAAATTCGTTGACTGCAAGCAACAAGGCATTTTTCACAGCTTCCAATTCATATGTATAGCCGTTGGTGCCTGCTACAATGGAAACCTGACCGTCAGCGACCAGTACTTGGTGTTGCACCACTGTTGTAGGTGCTGTATTTGTAATTTCAGAAGCCAGACTGTCAATGATGGACGCATCATAATTTACCAGGGGTTCTTCATTTTCGCTACCTTCAAAAATATTAATGTGCATTTCATTGGTTCGCATGTTGTAAATTTCCGTCATACGCTCCCAAACACTGCCTACATGCCCGTGACTGTAAATGGAATCTACAATGGCATCAATATTAAAACTGATATGCAAACTGGAAGCATTCAAACTCCAGTTCTTATCACCGGAGGTAATATCAATGGTGATGTTAGAAATTGGCTTACTGTATTTCTCCTCAATAAAAGAACGCAATTCATCCTTTGTCATGTAAGAAACACTTTGGTCGTTGAGATAAATGCCGTCATAAACCCTGTCATAAGACAAGGTGGTTGCAACTACGACAATCAATGTAATGAAAACCACTGCAATCAGGACAGTAAGTCCCAAAGTAAGTTTAGAGGTATTCTTATTAATCCATTTCCGGAATTTGCTTTGTTTTTTAGAACTTCTCCGTCTCTTGCCGGAAGAGGCAGAACGATACGTTGCTGTGCTTTTTCTTCTGTAATCGGTCATTATGTGTATTCTCCTCAAGCATAATTATCTGGGTACAATGTACCAAATCTATTATCGCAAAAAACAGTAAAAAAAACAATGGTTTTTTTGCCTGGAAAAT
>CAYMRI010000006.1:0-9596 GCA_964392835.1 uncultured Eubacteriales bacterium | reverse complement strand
ACATTTTTGCGAATTTTTTGTGGCTTTGGAATAGAACTGGAAAAAGATGGATATATTCCTAATACAGGAGGTGAAATTATGGGTTGTGCAAAAGAGGCAGAAGAGCTGAAACAAGCTTTGGAACAGGCAAAATTACATCTGGAGACAGCCAGAAATAATTTCCATTATGCCCAGGATGCGGAGATGGTGGATTACTATACGTATTTGATAATTGCCAACGAGAAACTTTATGGGTATTTAAGCAGAAAGTATAAGGAAATTTGTGGTATAGAAAGGGTGACATTAGATGGGATTTCTTGAACGAACAGGCAATTTAATCCGAGGTTTTTTTGAAAAAACCTTAGGCGGTCTGGAGGCAGACCATGCAGATCTTCTCTTGGAGGATGTGAAAAACAAATTGGACCGGGCCAGAAAGCAGGCAGAACGCACATTAATTGACATTCAGACCAATGCAGAACTTTCCCGGTTGGAAATGAAAAAGAAAGAGCAACTTTTGGAAGGAATTTCCATCAAAATTACCATGGCGACCCAAAGACGGGATGAGGCGCTTTTGACGGAACTTCTGGTATTGCAGCAACAGGAACAACAGAATCTGGAGCAGTTACAAGAAAATCACAAGGAAGCGGTGGAAAACGCTTTGCGAGTGAAGGAACAGTATCAATTGTTTGAGCAGCAAATGCGTCTGCGACAGCAGGAAATCAGCAATTTGAAGTCTAAATCCCAAATTGCTTCCATGAAAAAACAAATTGCCAAATTGGAAGATACATACAGTGGCGCAAAGGAAATGCAAAAAGCCGCCCATTTGATTCATCGAAAAAAAGCACAAGCAGATGCCCAAGAACAATTACAGGCAGAGAACATTGCCTACCAAATTCGGAAAATGGACGGAGAAGCCATGCGGATGAAGGCGCAAGAGCAGGCAAAGGTACTGTTGGAAAATAGCAGTAATTAAGAAATTGCATATTTTTTCCTTCCATTGGAAACTCTATGGGAAAAGAACTGTCTGTAGAGATGGATAAGGAGGAAAAAACAATGAAAAGAAATGGTTGGCAAGTGGCCTGTGCCATCTGTGTGGCAGCACTTTTGGTGTTAGGCGTATTTTCCGTTTATCAGGCAAGAACCATCGATGATTATGAAAACAGTCTGAACAGCACATATACAAGAGCGTTTTCAGAGTTGGTGGAATATGTGGAAAATGTCGATACCATGTTGGTAAAAACCATGGTCACTGCATCTACTGCCAAGACCACTAATTTTTTGGAAGAGACCTGGCGCTATGCGACTTTAGCAGAAACGAATTTAAGTGAATTGCCCCTATCGCAATCTGTGGTCAGCGACTTGTCAAAGTTCTTGGTGCAAGTGGGAGATTATGCTTATGCACTGGCAGCCCAGAACGCAAAAGGAACTCCTTTGACCGAGGAACAATATGAAATGTTAAAGAAACTGGAATCCTATGCACTGGAGTTGAATGTGGCACTACGCAGCATCTTGCAGGATTTTTCGGATGGCAATTTGAACTGGGATACTTTGAAAAATGCCGGTGATGAAGTGGAAGGGCTTTCGGTGGAAGGTCTGTCAAAAACCTTTGCAGAGTATCCCACGTTGATTTATGACGGACCTTTTTCCGACCATATTTCCCAAACAGAGCCTAAAGGGCTGACGGGGCAGGAAATTACCAAAGAAGAAGCGCAGCAGAAAGCAGAAGCGTTCTTTGGAAAAGACAATGTGGAGGAAGTACTGTTTTTGCAGGAAACTGCGGAGGAACAAATTAATGTGTATTCTTTTCAGGTCACCAGCAATGAAGGACAGAACACAGGCTATATTGACATTACCAAGCAGGGTGGACATGTTTATTGGGCCCTTTGCAGCAGGGAAATTGGCGTTTCTGCATTGGATGTAGAACAGGCGATTCAAAAAGCCGGAGAATTCTTGCAGCAACAGGGATATGACAATATGACAGATTCCTATTACACCAACGAAAATGGTATAGCAACCATCAATTTTATCTACGAAGAAGACGGCGTTCGATACTATCCGGACATGATTAAGGTAAAGGTGGCCTTGGATAACGGAGAAATTCTGGGGTTGGAAACCAAAAGCTATTTATACAGCCATACAAAGCGAGAAACACCCCAAAAGCAATTATCTTTAGCGGAAGCCAAAGAAAAAATCAGTTCTCATTTGGAAGTGCAGGAATCCGGCCTTGCGGTCATTCCTACAGAATTTCAGACAGAAGTGCTGGTTTATGAGTTCCGCGGGATGCTAGAAGACAAAAATCTGCTGGTTTATATCAATGCACAGACGGGAGAAGAAGAAAATGTGTTAATTATACTTGACACAGACAGGGGTATTTTGACAGAATAGAAGAAACAAAGAAAAAAAGGAATTTTAGAAACAGAGGTGATGGGTTGAATACAGCAAAACAAAAACTAATTGCAAAGATAAAAGAATCACTGGCAGCCGTTCTGCCTATTACTTTGATTGTGTTTGTTTTATGTTTTACAGTGGCGCCGGTGCCTGCCAGCGCCCTGTTATCCTTTTTGTTCGGTGCATTTTTTCTGATTATCGGCATGGGATTGTTTACCTTAGGTGCAGACATGGCCATGACACCCATGGGGGAACATGTAGGCTCTTACATAACAAAGTCCAAAAAATTGTGGTTGGTGATTTTCGGCGGCCTTTTTATCGGTATTATGATTACCTTGGCCGAGCCGGATTTACAGGTGCTGGCATCCCAGGTACCGGCCATTCCCAATCAGGTACTGATTCTTTCAGTGGCCATAGGGGTGGGATTCTTTTTAGTGGTTGCGTTGTTAAGAATCCTGTTTGGCATCTCCCTATCCACCTTGTTGGTTATTTTCTATATTGCAGTGTTTGCCCTTTCGTTCTTTGTTCCGAAGGATTTTCTGGCCATTGCTTTTGATTCCGGCGGCGTTACCACGGGCCCTATGACAGTCCCTTTTATTATGGCGCTTGGTGTGGGGGTTGCCTCCATCCGAAGCGACAAACATGCAGAAAATGACAGTTTCGGTCTTGTGGCATTATGCTCCATTGGCCCGATTTTAGCCGTATTAATTCTAGGGCTGGTGTATCACCCGGGTGAAGGCAGCTATACCCCTACGGTATTGCCGGATATTAGTGACTCTAAAGAATTATGGCAGGAATTTGCACTGCATCTGCCGGAGTATTTCCAAGAAGTTCTGTTTGCAATCGGACCGATTGTATTATTTTTTATTGTTTTTCAATTTGTCGCATTAAAGTTACAGAAAAAGGAATTGGCAAAAATCGGCATTGGTGTTATGTACACCTATATCGGCTTAGTTCTTTTCTTAACCGGTGTTAATGTAGGGTTTATGCCACTGGGTAGCTATCTGGGCACTTTAATTGCTCAGCTTCCCTATAATTGGATTTTAATTCCCATTGCTATGATTATCGGCTATTTTATTGTAAAAGCAGAACCGGCTGTACATGTGCTCAATAAGCAGGTAGAGGAATTGACAGACGGCGCCATTTCCGTAAAAGCCATGGAAACCAGTTTATCTATCGGCGTTTCCCTTTCTTTGGGGCTTGCCATGCTTAGAGTATTAACGGGGATTTCCGTCATCTGGATGTTGATACCCGGTTATGCCATTGCCATTGGATTGTCTTTTGTAACGCCAAAAATATTCACTTCCATCGCCTTTGACTCCGGTGGTGTAGCTTCCGGACCAATGACGGCAACTTTTGTATTGCCTTTTGCTATGGGTGCCTGTGAAGCTTTGGGCGGAAACGTATTGACAGATGCTTTTGGCGTGGTTGCTATGGTTGCCATGACACCGCTCATTACCATTCAGGTATTAGGTCTTGTTTATAAGTGGAAGCAAACCAAGCATGCAACAACCCCTGTAGGAGAAGAAGAATTGCTTGATGAGGAAATTATTGATTTGGATGTGGAGGAAAATTAACGGCTATGCGTGAAATTGTATTATTAAGCACCATTGTCAACCGAAGCGACAGCAAAAAATTTGAAAAGTTTTTTAAGGAACAGGACGTCCCTATTACACTGCAGTCTCTGGGGAAGGGGACTGCAACGGATGAAATTATGGAATTGCTGGGGGTTGGAGAACCGGAAAAAAGTATTTTCTTCAGCATGATGCGCGGGGCAAAAGCAAAACGGATTTTAAAACGAATGACTGCTATTATGCGCTTGGATATTCCCGGCAACGGCATTGCCTTTACGGTTCCGGTGGCAAGCATTGGCAGCGCAACCACATTCAACATGATTATGGAGGGGGAAAACCCGTCAGATACGGAGAAAAGGAGCGAAAGAAACATGGATGCAGAACCAAAAAGAGAAGTGATTGTTGCCATTACCAATAAGGGGTATGTCAATCAGGTGATGGATGCGGCAAGAGGTGCCGGAGCATCCGGCGGTACGGTCATTCATGCCAAAGGCACCGGTACCGGCGAGGTGGAACAATTCTTAGGGATTACCATTGCGGCAGAAAAAGAAATGGTGTTCATTGTAACCGAAGCAGAAAAAAGACCTGCCATTATGAAGGCAATTATGGCAGATGCAGGATTGAAAACAAAAGCAAAGGCAGTGGTTTTTTCCATGCCGGTAAGCAGCATAGCAGGCATTGGCAGAGAACCTGTCATTGAGGAAGAGGAGTAAGCCTTATGACAACAGAGCGATTCACAAGACTGCCTTTAGGGGCAGTAGAAGCAACCTCTTTTTTGCAGACCCAATTGGAATTACAGCGTGACGGCATGACGGGAAAAATGGAGGAATATCCGGATTACGGCCCGAACAGCGGTTGGCTGGGGGGAAACGGCGAAAGCTGGGAACGCGGCCCCTATTATGTAAGAGGCCTGGTCGCCTTGGCGTATACGCTAAAGGATGACGCCATGATACAAAAGGCCTATAAATGGATGGATTGGGCACTTTCCAGCCAGCGGGAAGACGGTAATTTCGGCCCTATGGTCATGGTAAATGAGTGGTGGGCAAAGATGCCAATGCTCATGGCAATCCGAGATTTTTACGAAGCAGAAGAATTATGCGGCAACACCAAAGACAGCGCGAGAGTGTTGAATTTCTTTGAAAAATATTTTTCCTTTCAGGCAAAAGAACTGCCCAAACGGCCTTTGGATGGCTGGGCAAGAGCCCGGGGTGGCGACAATGCGGAAGTGGTGCTTTGGTACTACAGGGAATGTAAGAAGCTGACCGGTGAGGATAAATTGTGGCTTCGGGACTTGGCAAAACTTTTAATTGACCAATCCGAAGATTGGGTGGACATCTTTGCAAACAGTCCTGCCCGGCATCATGTGGTAAATACCACACAAGCATTCCGCACACCTTATTTGAAATATGCGCTAACAGAAAACGAAGCAGACAAAGAAGCGTTATGGAAGGGCTTTGACAACATTCGGGCTGACCATGGCAGAATTGACAATCTGCCCAATGCGGACGAAGCGGCAAGAGATAATCTGGCAACCCGGGGAACGGAAAGCTGTGCAGTGGTAGAGGGCATGCTCTCTATGGAAATCTGCGGCGCCATTACCGGAGAGACTGGGATTTATGACAACTTGGAATCCTATTGCTATAATTCCCTGCCCAATGCCTTTACCTATGATTTAAGATTACATACTTACTATCAGTTGCAAAATGAAGTGATGGCAACCCAGGGATTTCATGATTTTGACTGTGACCATGGGGACAGCTCAGCCTTTGGGGCCCCTTGCGGATTTGATTGCTGTTTTTCCAACTCCCATATGGGATATCCCAAATTTGTACAGAACATGTGGATGGGGACAGAGGACGGTCTGGCAGCGGTATGCTATGGGCCTAACCAGGTGACGACTACCTATGCAGGAAAGAAAATCGGCTTCCGCCAGGAGACCAGATATCCATTTTCTACTGCGGTACATTTTGTATATATTGGCGAGCCGTGTGCCTTTACAGTAAGATTACGTGTGCCGGGCTGGGCGGAAGGCGTTACGCTTTCCGAAGCGTATAAAGCGGAAGACGGCTACTTGGTGGTAACCAAAGAATTTTTACCGGGAGACACCTTGGATGTGTCCTTTGCCTGTTCTTTGCAGGTAAGAGACTGGCATTTGGGTGGCCGGTATGTGCGCCGGGGACCGTTGCTTTACTGCTTGCCCATTGCGGAAGACTACAGAACCGTAACACATGATGACTACAGGGAAATTAAATTTGAAGCCCATGCAGATGGGCCTAATACGGAAATTTATCCGGCAAGCCGTTGGAATTATGCTTTAAATGCAGAGGGCCTTGTGTATGAATCCCAGAGCGAGGATGTGCCTTTGGCAACACAACCGTTTTCGCCCACCGGCGCGCCATGCACCATTCGAGCAAAAGGACAGGTGATGGATTCCTGGACCCTTTGCGGCAATAAAGCAGGGGTGTTTTCTTCTGCCGGTGTTGTGGAAGATGCGGCAAAGGAAGAGGAATTGACCTTGATTCCTTACGGATGCAGCCGACTGAAAATATCTGTCTTTCCAAAAGTACAGAAGGAAGCAGTGGAAGAGCGGGCATTGCCCAAGTTTGCAATTACGGCGGAAACTGCCTTTGAATGTATTCAGGTAAGCTATGAGCGCGCACCTGGAAAAGAAAGCCATTATGTGTTACAATATGGAATGGCACCGGGTTGTTACGAACACACCTTCTATGATGTGATTTTTAATCAGTACAAAGGCGGCGGGCATATGTTTGCCAAAGACAAATTTGCGTTTACTGCAAAAGAAAAGGGCACGTATTATATTCGCATGTTTGCAGTGGCAAACGGAATCGTAACGGCGGAATCTAATGAATTAGAGGTTGTTCTATGAGGTTTTTGCCCTGGAAGAAAATAGTTTTACTGATTTTGGCAGTGGCTATCACACTTTGTGGTAGCGGCTGCTATGTGCGTTCTGATGCGGAACGATTTGACGAATATGTATCTGAAATTTTTCGGCAGATGTTGGCCGGAGATGCACTATCTTTAAATATTATTTTGGCGAATCCGGAAAATTACGGCATTGAAACAGATACGGTAAGTTTTGGTGCGGTGTTGCCGGATGAAACTTTAGAAGAGGCAGGTATGACTTGGGAGGAGTCCATTGATGCACAAATTGCGCTCATGGAATTTCTCTTTGATTATGAAGAACTGACTGCATCCCAGCAGATTACCTATAACCAGCTGCTCTATTACTTGGAAGCATCCAGAAATTATGAAGGGCTGGAGTATTATGAGGAATATTGTGTGGGCTCCCGCTCTGTGGTGACCAATTTGCCTTTGATGTTGGCAGAATTTAATTTTCGCACGGAAAAAGACATTGAAACCTATCTGGCATTGCTGGAAACCTATGATACCTATTTTTCCGAAATTGTGCAGTACGAACAGAAAAAATCAGAGTTAGGCCTGTTTATGTCTGATACCAGTTTGGATGGATTTTTGGAAAATTGTCAAAGTTTTTTGGACAGCGGGGAAGAAAATGTACTTCTGGTTTCTTTTGCCAACAGAATTGCTGCTTTTCAAGGATTGGATACCAAAACGGCAGAAGATTATATTGCGCAGAATAAGAATATTGTGGAAACCGTGGTAATGCCTGCTTATCAGAAGCTGTTTGAAGAAATGGAAAAGTTACGGGGTACCGGCAAAAATGAAGGCGGCATTTGTCATTTGCCCAACGGAAAGCAGTATTATGAATATTGGACAGGTAGAACGGTAGGGACAGACAAAACCATAGATGAAATATATGCAATGCTGTCAACCGCTATGACGACCTATCAAACGGAGCTATTACGCCTTTTAACGGAACATCCGGAACTGGAACAGGAATTAACGGAGTTTTCTTTTAAAACCGGGGAACCGGAGGAAATTCTGGAATACCTCAAGGAGAACACAAAGGAGGACTATCCTGAAATTCCGGAAGTGAATTACACCATAAAATCCATTCCTTCCTACTTGAGTAACACCAATGTGGCGGGATTTTATATTATGTCCCCTATTGATGCCATGGAAAACCAGATAATTTATGTGAATGACGCCAAACACTTTGCCAGTGCGGAGGTTTTTTCCACCTTGGCTCATGAAGGATATCCCGGGCACTTATATCAGACTGTGTATTTTCTCAATGGTGAACCGGAGCCTCTGCGGTATGCGTTGGGAACCACAGGGTATCAGGAAGGGTGGGCTTCTTATGTGGAAAAGGAAAGCTACGCCTATTGTGGTATCGAAGATGAAAATCTGGTGTTGGCATTGCAATTGAATAGCGCCTATGAGTTATTATTTTATGCGTATCTGGATATTGCGGTAAATTACAAGGGTATGGATTTCCAAAGTTTCTATACCATGCTACAGCCCATGGGAATTGAGGAAGCTTCCGCTCGCATGGCATATCAGTCCTATGTAGAAGACCCCGGTGTTTATTTGCCCTATGCGGTTGGATTTTTAGAGTTTCAGGAGTTGCGGGAAACAGCAGAAGAGGTATTGGGGAGTGATTTTGTGCTGAAAGAATTCCACCGGACCGTATTGGAATTGGGGGCAGTTCCGTTTCCGCTTTTAAGAGAACATGTGGAAGCCTGGTTGCAGGAAGCGACTGTCACAGAGGCTATATAAATGGAGGAAAGGATATGTATGCATTTATCAGAGGAAAGATAGATTCCAAGTTCAGCAACTGTGCTGTTTTAGATGCAGGAGGCGTGGGGTATCGCATTGAAACTTCTACCAAATCCCTGGAAGCCATGGGCATTCGAGGAGAGGAAGCAAAACTTTATACCCACCTGCATGTACGGGAAGATGCCATGTTGCTGTATGGTTTTTGCACCCAGGAAGAACTGGCTTGCTTTGAACTGTTGATTTCCGTTTCCGGTGTAGGCCCTAAAGCGGCTTTGTCCTTGTTGTCCAAACACACACCGTCTAAAATTTCTCTGGCAGTAGTGTCCGGGGACTATAAGCTGTTACAGGAAGCACAGGGGGTAGGAGCCAAGACGGCCCAGCGTGTGGTGTTGGAATTAAAAGATAAGATTATGAAAGAAAGCAAAGATATGGAACTGGCAGAAGCTGTTTTTTCAGAAACCAGCGGACAAGTTGTGACCGGTTCTGTGCCAAAGGAAGCCATCAGCGCATTGATGGTGCTGGGCTATTCCCAGGTAGAGGCAGGCAATGCCGTTTCCCGTTCTTACAAAGAAGGTATGACGGTAGAAGAAGCAATCAAGGAAGCTTTAAAGCAAGGTTAAGAAAAGGCGGAGGCGGAAACAGGTGGAAGAAGAAAGAATTATCAGTGCGGATTTTTCCAGAGAAGACAATGAGGAAAATTCTTTGCGACCCAGGCACCTGGAAGATTATATCGGACAGGAGAAAGCCAAGGGTAATTTAAAAATATTCATTGAAGCGGCAAAACAGCGAAATGAAACCTTGGACCATGTGTTGCTTTACGGCCCGCCGGGTTTGGGAAAGACCACGCTGGCCGGCATCATTGCATCTGAAATGGGGGTCAACATTCGTATCACTTCCGGCCCTGCTATTGAAAAAGCAGCAGATTTGGCAGCGATTTTAACCAATTTAAATGAGTTTGATGTTTTGTTTATTGATGAAATCCATCGTTTAAATGGC
>CAYMRI010000005.1:0-31676 GCA_964392835.1 uncultured Eubacteriales bacterium | reverse complement strand
AGACTATTTAGATGACTATAATGGAAAGAATTCCAATATGAAATTAATTTATGTGTTAATTGGGTTGACAGTAGTTACCGTAGCACTGGTTGTGCTGTTGGTGCTGTTTATGAACGGTACCTTCGGCGGCGATACTGATGCCACTGCCACACCTTCCCAGAGTCTGTCTACGCCAAGTGCGGATTTGAGTACCCCGGAACCTACCCCGACGCCGGAAGTCATTGATGGGGAACTCATACAGATCACCGAACCTATTACGGTGGCTCAGGTTCCTACCGGTAGCGCACCTTCTTTTGCTATGGGAACCGGCAGCAATCTGGGTTCCGTTGTGGTAAATAATACCAGCGTTTATCATGGAGATTTGTTGTTGGTCAACAGCTCTAATGGGGTGCCGGCAGATTTTTCCCTCTCCAAATTGGTAAACGTGTATAATGAGTCTAGATTAAACGATGCTTATGATTATGCCGTCAGCGTTTCTACCACCGATATTAAGATAGAACAGCGGGCGCTTTCTGCATTAATTAATATGCTGAAAAAAGCGGAAGAGTCCGGGAACACCCAGTACTTTGTAGCAACCGGCTATAGTGAGACTGCAGAAGATTTGGATTATCAGACCGGTTTGGGCTTTGATTTGGGATTTATTCGTCAGGAAGGACAATCGGGTAAATTTGCAGAACTGCCCCAGGGGCAATGGATGATTCAAAACTGTTATCAGTATGGTTTTGTACAGCGTTATACGGCTGAAAAGAGCAGTGTAACCGGCATGTCTAATGATGTGACCCATTATCGTTATGTAGGTTTTCCCCACTCTATGTTGATGCAACAAAAAGATATGTGTCTGGAAGAGTATGTGGCATATGTGCGCTCTACCAAGTATATTCAGGTGAAAAACGGGGATACGCTGACCCATGAAATTATGTATTTTTATGCTGACCCCACTTCCGCAGACGGAAAAACCGTTTGTAAGCTGTCCGATGCAGCTTTCCAGGCTTACAGCCAGGGCAATGCAAAGATTACGGTTTCCGGTGACAATTTCGGCGGCTTCATTATAACTGTGATTTATGGAACGTAATATCAAACTGGTAATTCAATATGACGGCAGCCGCTATGCCGGTTGGCAACGAATTCCGGGAAATGCCCGCACAATTCAGTATAAGTTGGAACATGTGATTTCCAGAATGCTGGGTGTGCCGATAGAACTGATTGGTGCCGGACGTACAGACAAAGGGGTACATGCCCTTTGCCAGGTGGCGAATTTTCATGAGCCGGCCGATGCCATTGTGTACACCTGCAAGGAAATGTTAGAGTACATTAATTCTCATTTGCCCCAGGATATTGCGGTAATTTCCGTGGAAGAGGTGGATGCGCGGTTTCACGCTCGTTTTCATTGTAAGGCAAAAACCTACTGCTACCGTATAGACAACCGCCCGGTACAGGATGTGTTTCAAAGTAAGTTCCGCACCCATATTTTACCCCGGCTGGATGTGAAAGCCATGCAGCGGGCAGCGGTTTTGCTTACGGGTTCCCACGATTTTACTTCTTTTACTTCCGCAAAATCCAAGACCAAAAGTATGGTTCGAGAGCTTTCTTCTGTTACGGTTACTTCCGGAGAGGACGCCGGTGGAGAAGGGTTTATTAATTTGACCTTTACCGGTAACGGTTTTTTGTATCACATGGTACGCATTATGGCAGGCACTTTAATTGAAATCGGTCTACATCAGCGTTCCCCCAAGGACATTAAGTCTATTTTTGAAGCCAAGGAGCGGGCAGTGGCCGGTTATACGGCGCCACCGGAAGGCTTGGTGCTGGAATCTTTAGAATATTAATACATATTTTCTTATAAAAATGAACACGCTAAAGAGGAGATTTGGAACAGAAAAAGGAGCGTAACCTTTTATGCAATCCGATACATCCTCTTTATTATTTTCGGAAAAATCCGTCGGCAAATTGCTGGCACGTTTCGCTCTGCCGGCCATTTTAGCCCAAATTGCCAACTCTGTGTACCTAATTGTGGACCAGGTGCTGTTGGCCAACAGCAATGTGGGTACCATCGGGTATGGGGCCACATCCGTTGTCTTTCCTATTTTAACCGCCTCCAACGCCCTGGCATTCCTGTTCGGTGGCGGTGGGGCGGCCTTTGCTGCTTTGCGCTTGGGGGAGGGGGATGCGGCCGCCGGACGAAAGGCTTTGCGGTACAGTTTGTTGGCATTGCTTGGATGTGGTTTGTTACTTACGCTTTTGGGGTTTTGCTTTTTACAGCCCATTTTGTTGTTTTTTGGTGCCACTGAGGAATTGCTTCCATATGCAACCACGTACAGTCGTATTTTGTTGTTGGGTTTGCCGGTAATTGCGTTGGGCAGCGGTCTTAGTTACTGGGTACGCACCGATGGCAGTCCCGGTTTTTCCATGGGTATGATGTTGGCAGGGGCCGTTTTAAATATTGCTTTTGACTGGTTGTTCTTGTTTCCTCTGGAATGGGGGATTGCCGGCCTGGCCTGGGCTATGGTGCTTTCCCGTGGGGCTTCTGTAGCATTGGGCCTCTGGTATTTATTAAAGCGGGGAAAACATTTTTCTTTGTCCTTTCGTAGCAAGAAGGCGGAAGGCGTGCCTCCTGCCGAGAGTGTCGGGCATGTCGGCAGGAAAATTTTGCCCCAGGTAATTGCTCTGGGTAGCTCCGGCTTTTTGATGCAATGTGCCATTATTGTGGTGCAAATTGTGACCAATCGCAGTCTGGGAACTGCAGCAGTAAAAGCTTCGCTGGAGCCTTCTGTGGCCATTGGTGCCATGGGTGTTGTCACCAAGGTTAACGGGATTTTGATTGCCATTGTCACAGGACTTGCCGCCGGCGCCCAGCCTATTTTGGGGTTTCATCAGGGCGCCGGTCACAAGGGGGAGGTTCGAAAAACCTACTGGCTTTCTGCATTATGGGCAACCGTGGCAGCCTTTGTTTGTTGGGGCATTACCGTATTCGGTTCTAACTGGGTAGCCAGGATCTTTTCCGGCAACACCGCTTCCGACCAGACGTTTCTTTCCACCGCTGCCTGGTTTATGCGTACTTATCTGCTGGCGATTTTTACTGCAGGCTTTCAGTTGATTTCTTTGTATTATTTTCAAGCCACCGGCCGTCCGTGGAAAGCCTGCCTGCTGACCCTTAGTCGCCAACTTTTCCTACTGGTTCCTTTGATTTTGGTGTTGCCTTTGTATTTTGGACTGCCCGGCATTTTGTACGCCGGCCCCATTGCAGATGTAGGGGCCGCAGCCATTTCCGGGGTGTTTGTGTGGAAGGAGATGCGGAGTTCCCGGACACTCGGTTTGGACCAGACAGCCGGCAATTTTTATGTGGAAAAATAAAAAAAGCTGGGCCAAACTTACCATTGGATCAGCTCATTGTTAGTTCGTAACTGTTGAATTTTATTTCCTTGCCACAAAAGTCACCACATCCGTAGTCAAAGCACTGACAAAGCCCTCTCGCATTTCGCATAACTTGTTGATAAAGGAACCTTCTGAATCAATGTGCTCCAAAGCGGAAATGGCCATGATGAGGTCGTACTTGTCTTTGGTAATCACAAAATCTTCTATTGGAGATAAAATTCCGTTTATAGAAGAGGCTACATTGTACTTTTGCGCATTTGTCTGTAATTTTTCAATGGCAAAATCCAAAATGTCTACGCAGTCTATGGTACAGGGGAATCAAATCCAATACAGTTTTAATTGGTTTTTGCAGCCAACTGCCGGGTTCAAACAGCTCCTTGATGGAATAAATTTCCATGTGGGAGTTTCGCTCAGATTCTCGAATTTGTTGGAGGCGGGTTGCTTGTTTCATGTTGACTCCTTAATGCGTGCTGTGTCGATATTTATAGTGTAGATTGTTAGTCCTATGGTGTCAAGATGGCAACAAATCAATATTTTTTAGTTGATTTACAGAAAAATCAATGGTATAATTAAGCAACTGAAAAATAGTTGCATATATTGTAGGGAGGATGGTGATAATGATAGATGCCGAAGAAAAGTGACTTGCTTGCAAAATTATGTAGGAAGCCATTGCCTAAAAATTTTACAAAAAGGGAACTTGATGTACTTATGGGCAAATGTGGTTGTGAAAAGTTTTCAGGTGGCAGAGGGTCTGGAATTGGTTTTGTGCACATGGAGACAAAAAGAATACTACAATTTGATGAACCACATCTGGGAAATGAATTATATGCTTATCAAATCAAGAAAACGGTACAATTTTTGAAGTACATAGGGGAAATTTAGTAATAATATAGGATAGGAGAGGTGAGCAGATGCGTTCAATGTTAGAGTATAAAGGATATCATGCATCAGTTGTGTATGATGCAGCGGATAAAATTTTTATAGGTGAGGTATTTGGAATTACGGATTCCTTAAATTTTCATGGAACATCCGTAGAAGAATTAAATAAAATGTTTGCACAATGTATTGATAATTATTTAGATCTGTGCGAGAAAATCGGTAAGGCGCCGGATAAAGAATTTAAAGGCACCTTCAATGTGAGAATTCCGCCGGAACTTCATAGGGAAGCAGCTTTGGCAGCAGCAGAGCAGAAGATTACACTGAATCAATATGTGGCCCAGGCAATTAGAAGGACTGTGCAGCAACGAGGTTGAAAAAAGAAAAGGAGCGACAGCAATGGAAATTAGTGGCGAATTTGCAGAACAGATCTTGGCGGATTTAATAGCCCAAGGGTATAGTGGTGCGGCGTTGTTGGAAGCATTTAAAAAGGAACAAAAGAAAGTGCGACCTGCGGTAGAAGCAATGCTTGCAGATGCGGAAAAAGCAGCCAACGGCGAAATAGATTCCGCTTCTTATGAAGATGTGTTTGGTGAAGCGGATTGAACAAGAGAAAACTATATAACAAAAAACAACCACCGGACAGAGTGGTTGTTTTTTATGAAAGGGTAATGCAAATTAAAAGTTATTATACCAAATAAGGTTTTGCTCGACCTTCCGAATAAAAAGCAAACCTATGAGCCAGCTACCGCGTGTGAAGCCCCCAAATAGGCCTCGGTCATAAAAAAACACCCGACCGCTTATGCAGTCGGGCATTTTTCTTGGCGCGTTGTGTAGGATTCGAACCCGCGGCCTTCTGATCCGTAGTCAGACGCTCTATCCAGCTGAGCTAACAACGCATGCAACATTTTTGCTTGCTGATACATTCTAAACCAAAATTTGCATTCTGTCAAATGATACGTTAAAATATTTTTTATGGAATTAAAGGAAATGATAAGACCAATTCGAATTGGCAATGTGATGATGGAGAATAATGTTTTTCTGGCCCCTATGGCAGGGGTGACCGACGACCCCTTCCGACGCCTGTGCAAAGAGCAGGGGGCTGGCTTGGTGTACTCCGAAATGGTGAGCGCCAAGGGGATACACTACCAGAACAGAAAAACAAACGACCTGCTGGTGATTACCAAAGAAACCAAACCGGTGGCGGTGCAAATTTTTGGCTCCGACCCGGAAATTATTTCCCAAATTTGCGGTATGCTGCAGGAAACTGATGCGGACATTATCGACATTAACATGGGCTGTCCTGCACCTAAGATTGTGAAAAACGGAGAGGGTAGTGCGTTGACGAAGAATCCCAAGCTGGTTGGGGAAATTGTGAAAGCCGCAACAACAGCATCTCCCAACAAACCCATTACTATTAAATTCCGCAGAGGTTTTGCAATAGGGGAAGAAAATGCGGTTGAAATTGCCAAAGTGGCAGAGAAAAATGGTGCGGCGGCAGTTTGTGTCCACGGCAGATTCCGGGAACAATATTACAGCGGTACGGCGGACAGAGAAATTATTAGAAAAGTAAAAGAAGCGGTAAGCATTCCGGTTATCGGAAACGGCGACATCACAGACAGAGAATCCGCATTACGCATGTTCCAAGAAACCGGCTGTGATGCCATTGCCATTGGCAGAGGGGCAGAAGGAGACCCGTGGATTTTTTCACGCATCTTGGGAAAAACAGACGAAAGACCGGACTGGCCCGAAGTACGGCAAACCATTTTACGACACATGGAAATGTTGGCGGCACAAAAAGGAGAAAAAATAGCGGTGCAAGAAATGAGAAAACACATCGCTTGGTACATCAAAGGCATCAAAGGGGCTGCTGAAATCAGAAATAAGATTTTTCAAATGACAGAAAAAGAAAAAATAATTGAATACCTGCTGGAGATTTGATAAAATATAAATTTGGAAATACATATATTAGGAGGACGAAGCCATGTCAGGACATTCCAAATGGGCTAATATTAAAAATAAAAAAGAAAAAGCAGATGCTAAGAAGGGTAAGATTTTTACCAAGATTGGTAGAGAATTGGTAATTGCAGTAAAAATGGGCGGACCGGATCCGGCTTCCAATTCCAGACTTGCCGATGTGATTGCAAAAGCAAAGGCAAACAACATGCCTAACGACAATATTACAAGAAGTATTAAAAAAGCAAGCGGCGATATTGATACAGCCAATTACGAAGATGTAGTATACGAAGGTTACGGACCGGCAGGCGTTGCTGTGATTGTAGAAGCAACCACCGATAACAGAAATAGAACTGCAGCAGATGTGCGCCATTTCTTTGATAAATTCGGCGGCAACTTGGGTACCTCCGGTTGTGTATCCTTTATGTTTGATAAAAAAGGCGTTTTGGTCATCGAGGCAGAAGGCGTAAAAGATGCGGACGAGCTGATGATGGAAGCACTGGATGCAGGTGCGGAAGATTTTTCTGCAGAAGAAGAAGCCTACGAAGTGATTACAGCGCCAGAAGATTTTTCCGCCGTAAGAGAAGCTTTGGAACAAAAGGGCTACAACTTTGTTTCTGCCGGTGTAGAAATGGTGCCTCAGACATATACTAAGATTGAAGACCCGGATCAGATTGCACAAATGGAAAAATTAATTGACAATTTGGAAGACAACGACGACGTCATGGAAGTGTATCATAACTGGGATAACGAGTAATACGAAGGAAAGTTATGAAGAAGAAAGAAAAAAAGGAAAAAGAAAAGACGAAGCGCAAGTTTAATGTAAAAAAATGGTTGCGAACAGGATGGGACCTACTGCTGATGGTGGTAGGTTCAGCCATTGGTGCCCTTGCACTGAATTTGTTTTTGGAACCAAATCATATGGCGCCGGGTGGTGCCAGCGGTCTTGCCATGATTATTCAGGCACTGATTGGGGACAAACTTTCTATTGGCCTTTTAGTTCTGATTATTAATATTCCTCTTTTCTTGCTGGCGTTTCGTAGCTTTGGGTGGAAGTTTGTGCTGAAAAGCATTTTAGGCACGGTAGTTTACTCCTTAATGATAGATGTAATCAACCCAGTTGCAGCCATGATTAGTGAAAAATGGTTTGTGCTGCCCGACGGGTCCCAATATGTGGATATGATTCTGTTTTCCATTTATGGCGGGGTGATTTTGGGTGTTGGGTTCGGTCTTGTGATTCGGGCAGGCACTTCTACCGGTGGTACGGATTTGGCAGGACAGCTCTTGAACCGCGCCATTCCTTCTATTACCACAGGCACCTGGATGCTGATTTTTGATGGTGTCGTTCTGGCGTTGGCGGCCATTGCTTTCGGTAATTTAATTTATTCTTTGTATTCCGTCATTGTTATCTGGATTTCCTCTAAAGTCATCGATATGATTATCGGCGGTTTGAATTATGCCAAGGCGGCTTACATTATTTCCGACAAATGGGAAGAGGTGCAACAGGCACTTTTGCAACAGGTAAAACGAGGTGTTACCGTTTTAAACGGTCGCGGCGCTTACAGCGGACAGGAGAAAAATGTGTTGTTCTGCGTGGTGCAACAGGCGCAAGTTTCCTATTTGAAGCGAGTGGTTTCTGAAATTGACCCCAATGCGTTTATTGTATTGTCCGATGCCAAAGAAGTTCTGGGCGAGGGGTTTCGGCAAAAGTAAAAGCAATCCCGACACGATTTCGATACGATTCCGCCACTTCACCGGCATCTTGCCAGTTGTGGCGTTTTTTTGTCGGCTATCTTTTGTTTTGTGGCGATAGGGTTTCTGCATCTTTAAAAATATGGTTAATTCAACACCGGTATCTTGTAAATAAAAAAGATGCCGGTGTTATTTTTGCCGCAAATGGCAAGATACCTACGACCCAGCCGCCACAAAGAGCGAGATGCCGATTCCTGGCCGCCACAACTGGCAAGATGCCGGTGAAGTGGCGGATTTCCCATGGACACATCCCTGTACCCCACTTTTTTGCAAAAATTTCCATATAGGTGTATAATACCCCTTTAGAAGTAATGTTTTTTAGAAAAAGGAAAGGAGATTTCTGATTGGGTAACGAAAGAAGTATCGGAAAAGGTTTTGCAGTCCTATCCATAGCCAGCATGCTGGTCAAGGTAATGTCGCTGTTGTTTGTGCCGCTGATGCTGAACATCCTGGGGGAAGAAGGCTACGGCGTCTATTCCATTACCTATCAAATTTTTTCTTTTATTTATATCATTGCCAATTCCGGTGTGCCGGTGGCCATTTCCAAACATGTGTCCGAGCTGTCGGAAAAAAGCTATCACAGAGCGGCACTGCGTAGTTTCAAAATTGCCCGGTCCTTCTTAATTGCCATTGGGTTGGTACTGAGCATTTTAATGGCGGCGTTGTGTACCGTGCTGGCCAATGCCATGCATACCCCAAAAGCCTGGCTTGGCATATTGGCCTTGGCGCCCTGTATTCTGCTGACAGCAGTGCTTTCTGCCTACCGCGGGTATTTCCAGGGCAGACAACAAATGAAGCCTACCGCTGTGACACAGGTTTTAGAACAGCTGGTACATATTGCTTTTTCCGTAGGACTGGCGGCACTCCTTGCAAGCAAAAGCATTGAACTGGGTGTTGCCGGCAGCTCTGTAGGTACTTCCATTGGTGCCTTGGTGGCGTTGATTGCCATTGTGGCAATGTTTAATCGCTATGTAAACAACGGGTTTGCAACCCCGGGGGACACGGTTCGTTCTCCCTATACATACAAAGATTTGGCAAAGACCGTACTAAAATACAGCATTCCCATTACCATTTGTTCTGCGGTGCAGTACGGCGGCAACCTCATTGATGCCTGGAATACCAAAGGACGCCTTATGGTATCCGGTCTTGTGGAAAGTGACGCCAGTATCTGGTATGGGTATTTGAATAAAAGTCAGCAGCTCATTAATGTGCCGGTGTCTTTGGTTACCGCTTTGACGGTGGCGATGATGCCTGCTGTTGCGGCAGCTGTGGCTGTGAAACAACGGAAAAATGCGGAAGCAAAAATCAACTACGGCTTCCGTATTTGCTATATGGTGGCAGTACCCTGTGCCTTTGGTTTGGCAGCCTTGCATGGCGGTATTTTCCAGGTGCTGAAATACGGGAACGGCTCCGAACTGCTTTTGTATGGAGCCCTGACTTTGATTTTCCTGGCAACGACACAAATTCAAACCTCTGTACTGCAAAGCCTGAACCGTCTGTACTACGCTGTTTTTTCTTTGGCAGTGGGTATCGGGGTCAAAATTGCAATTAACTATTTCCTCATTGCCATGCCAAATATACGGGTATATGGTGCATTAATCGGCACCTATATCTCCATGGCAGTGGTGATTGTAATCAACCAATATATCATTCAGAAAAAAGAAGGACTACACATTCACCTTGGAAAAATGCTATGGAAACCGGTGGCGGCTTCCATCTACATGACGGCTGTTGTGGCACTTCTCTATTATCTGCCCAATCAGCTGGCACCCCAGGTGTTTGGAGGATATATTGCTAACCTGATTTTAGTGGTGGCATCCGTTTTGATTGGTGTGTTTGTGTATTTTGTAGTGATGGCAAAGATAAAGGGAATTACCAAGGAAGATATTACTTCCATTTCCCGTAAAATATATGATTTACTGCCGGGGTTTATGAAAAATATGTTGGCAGATAGCAATACAACAGAAGGAGTGTGACGTGTTATGTCAGAAAGAAGTGGAGCAATCTCTATTAATACGGAAAATATTTTTCCCATTATAAAAAAGTGGCTGTATTCCGAAAAGGATATTTTCCTCCGGGAAATTATTTCCAATGCCAGCGATGCCATTTCCAAATTGGACAAGTTGTCTAAAATTGGGGAAGCAAACCTGTCGGAAGACAATACCTGGAAAATTACCGTAAAAGTAGACAAAAAGGCAAAAACTATTGCCATTACCGATAATGGTATCGGTATGACGGAAGAAGAAGTGGTAAAGTACATTAATCAAATTGCTTTTTCCGGCGCCATTGATTTTATGGAACAGTACAAAGACAAAGGGGAAGATGCCCAAATCATCGGTCACTTCGGCCTTGGTTTTTACTCTTCCTTTATGGTATCCGACCAGGTGGAAATTGACACCCTGTCCTATAAGGAAGGCGCAAAAGCAGTTAAGTGGGTAAGCAACGAAGGGACTGAATTTGAAATTACCGATTCTACACGGACAGACAGAGGAACCACCATTACCATGCACTTGGCTGCGGATGCCAAAGAATTTTTGGATGCGGACACGGTAAGAGGGGTGGTGGAAAAATATTTTTCCTTCCTGCCGGTGGAAATTTACTTTAATGACGAGGAAACACCTCTCAACGATACCAAGCCGTTGTGGTTGAAAAACCCCAAGGATTGTACCGATGAGGAATATAAAGATTTTTACAGAAAAGTGTTCCACGAGTTCCAGGAGCCTTTGTTCTGGATTCACTTAAATATGGAATATCCCTTTACCTTAAAGGGTATTTTGTATTTTCCACCTTTGAAACAGGGCTATGAAGGAATGGAAGGGGTTATGAAACTCTACTACAACCAAGTGTTTGTGGCTGACAATATTAAGGAAGTGATTCCGGAATTTTTAATGTTGTTGAAAGGTACCATTGACTGTCCGGACTTGCCCTTAAATGTGTCCAGAAGTTTCTTGCAGAACGATGGTTATGTGAATAAAATTTCCGCCCACATTTCCAAGAAGGTAGCGGACAAGTTAAAGAGTATTTTTAAAAACGACAGAGAAAGCTACAACAAGTACTGGGATGACATTAATCCTTTCGTAAAGTACGGTTGTATGCGGGAAGATAAGTTCTACGATAAAATTAAGAGCGTTGTGATTTTGAAAAATCTCAAGGGCGACTATGTGACCTTGGATGAGGCTGTGGAGACAGTAAAGGATGCCGAAAACAAAAAGCTATTTTATGTAACTGATTTAGAAGCACAGGATTCTTATGTACGCTTATTTAAAGACAGTGGCAAGGATGCTTATGTGCTGAATACGGTGATTGATGCGGCATTTATTAACTACTTGGAAAGCAAGTTGACAGAGGAAGGGGTTTCCTTTACTCGGATTGACACGGAACTTTCTGCCATTGCCCAGGAAAATCAAGTGGAAGATGTGACTGCCAAAGAAGCGTTGACGGCGTTGTTCCAAAAAGCACTGGAACAGGAAAATATGAAGGTGGAATTGTCTGCGTTGGCATCTGAAAGTATGCCTGCTATGATTTTGGTTTCCGAGCAGGCAAGAAGATTCCAGGATATGGCAAAGATGTACAACAACGGCATGGATTACAGCCAGTTTGCAGCTATGTTTCAAGGGGATGAAACCTTGGTGTTAAACCAAAACAATGAATTGATTGCTTCTTTAAGCAAACTGCCTGCAGACAGCGAGGATGCATCTTTGTTGGCAGCCCATGTGTATGATTTGGCAAAAATGGTCCATGCACCGTTAACCGGGGAAGCCATGGCGAAATTTGTGGAGAGAAGTACCAAGATTATGATGAAAGGGCTTTAAGCATGCCGAAACAGGTCAAGACCCCCATTTTAGATATGCTGAAAGGGTATGAGCAGGAAAAATGCACTCGTTTTCATATGCCGGGGCATAAAGGCACTTTAAGTCCCTACGATGTGACAGAAGTGTCGGGAACGGACAACCTTCACGCACCCAAAGAAGCCATTTTGGAAGCGGAAGAACTGTTGGCAAAGACTTATGGAGCGGATAAGAGTTTTTTATTGGTAAATGGTTCTACCTGTGGGATTTTGGCGGCTATTTGTGCCTTGTTCCAACCGGGCGATAAGGTACTTGTAGATAAAAATTGCCATGGCTGTGTTTGGAATGGCTTGGAACTTGCAGGGGCAGAAGGCGTTGTGGCAGAGGATTTGATTGCAGCAGCCGACTCGACCTATAAGGGGGTTATTGTTACACGGCCGGATTATTACGGTAATTGTAAAGATATAAAGGCGCTGGCAAAGATTTGTGAAGAAAAGGGTTTATTGTTGCTTGCGGATGAGGCCCACGGGGCGCATCTGGCGTTCGGCCAGGAAAGCGGATATCCGGTATCTGCTGTGCAATATGCCCATGTGACCGTGCAAAGCGCCCATAAAATGCTGGGGGCGCTGAACCAGACGGCCTATTTGCATTTGCATGGAAAAGGCACGGCATATGCGGCCACAGTGAGAAAGTGGCTGAGCGTTTTTCAAACCTCCAGTCCGTCCTATTTGCTGCTTGCCTCCGCAGATTGTGCCAGAGCGTATATGGAAGAGCATGGAGCAGAAGGCCTCAAGCGGTTGCGGGACTATACGGAAAAGGCGGCTTTGGAAATTGAGGGAAAAACTGCATTCCGCGTGGTGGCAGGGGCAAACAGAACGCCCGACAGATTGGTGATTAACACCCAAGTAGGTGGTATCAGCGGCTATCAGGCAGAAGTATATTTGCGTACACAAAAAGTACAGGTGGAAATGTCGGATGAAACATGCATTGTCTGCTTGTGTACTGTTTTTGATACTTGGGAAGATTTTGCGGCGCTGATAGAAGGGTTAAAGGCGTTGGAGAAAGCAGTGGTGCAAGGAAGGTTACAGACCTTAAAAGATTTACAGCAGCGCCAAGCAGTGCTAAAAGATTTGCAAGACAACATCGGGAAAGCCATGGATCGGGACATTGTGCCATATCCACCGGGAATTCCGCTGGTGCGTGAGGGACAGGAGTTGACAGAGGAACTTTATGAAGAAATTGCCCGGTTGTATTTAGCAGGGGGCAATCTATTGGGAATTACAACGAATGAGAAAGGCAAGGTGTAGGTGTGGGGAAAATATACTGTTTCATGGGAAAAAGCAGTTCCGGTAAGGACACGGTGTTTCAAGCGGTGTCAAAACGATTGCCAAACCTAAAACCGGTGGTGCCTTATACCACCAGACCAATGCGGGTGGGGGAAGAAAACGGCGAAACCTATTTTTTCATTACACCCACACAACTGGAAACCTATGAAAAGGAAGGCAAGGTCATTGAAGTACGCCATTATCAAACAGTGCAGGGGATTTGGTCCTATGCCACCATTGATGATGGGCAGATTGTGTTGGCGGACAGCAGTTATTTGATGATTACCACCCTTGAGGCTTATGAGAAGGTTGTGTTATACTACGGGCAGTCCCATGTGGTGCCGCTTTATATTACCGTAGAGGACGGTGTACGCTTGCAGCGTGCCATGGAACGGGAAAGGCGTCAGGAAAAGCCGGATTATGTCGAATTATGTCGACGGTTCTTGGCAGACCATGGGGATTTTTCAGAGGAAAAACTTACTGTCGCAGGCATTGAAAAACGTTATGAGAACGTGGATTTAGAGACTTGCGTGGCAGAAATAATAAACGATATTCAAAAAATGGAGGAAGCTTACAAATGAAAGATGCATTGATTCGTGTATTAAAGGGAATTGCCTTTGGTGTTGCCAACATCATTCCCGGTGTCAGCGGTGGCACCATTGCAGTGATATTAAAGTTTTTTGACGGATTGATTGAAGCCATCAACACCCTGTTTTCCAATTTCAAGAAAAATATATTGTACTTATTGCCTTTGGGCATTGGTGCGGCTTTGGGAATTGTGGGTTTTTCTAAGCTGTTGCGTCCGGCTTTGGATTATTATCCGTTTCAGACCAACATGTTCTTTGTAGGGTTGATTGCAGGCAGTATTCCTTTGCTTTGGGGTCTTGCACGGAAGGAAAAATTTCATTGGACCCATGTGATTCCCTGCCTTGTGGCGTTGGCTGTCATTGTGGTGTTAGCTGTGATTCAAAAACCCATTACCATGGAAGAAATTAAGGTGTTGCAAGGGGCTTCTGAGGAAATAGTCGCTTCTACCATAACTGCACCGGACAGCATCGGACGGTATCTCTATTTGATTGTTTGCGGCGCTATTGCTTCTGCCGCTATGGTGGTACCCGGCATCAGCGGTTCCTTTATGATGGTATTACTGGGCGAATACAATACAGTGTTGAACTCTGTAGATGGCTTAACTTCTATGGATACCATCGGTGCTTCTATTTTAAATTTAATTCCGGTAGCCATCGGTATTGTCATTGGTGTGGTGGGCATTGCAAAGCTTATTGATTTCTTGTTGAAGAGATTCTATTCCTACAGCTATTCCGCTATTTTGGGTTTGGTTGGCGGTTCTATCTTTACCATTCTCTATTCTCCGGAAACCTACTATACTGTAACGGGTGCTCCGATTACTTGGAGTGTTTGGGGAATTATCATTGCTGTAGCCGTATTTGCACTTGGTTTTGTACTGGCATTTTTCCTTGGGAAAGACAAGACGGAGGAGAAAAAATAAATGAAAGGTGCACTGATTCGTTTTTTTAAGGGTATTGCAGTTGGCGTCAGTGGTTTGGTTCCCGGCTTAAGTGGCAGTGTGGTCATGGTTGCCTTAAATTTTTATGACGGCATGATTGAAGCATATAACACGTTACTATCTAATTTCAAAAAAAGCATTTTATTTTTACTGCCTTTTGAAATTGGCGGAACTTTTGTTGCTCCTATTCTTTTTTCCAGTTTGTTAGTTCCGATACAGGGAAATTTCCCTTTTCAAACCAATCTGTTTTTTGCAGCTGCGATTGCAGGTAGTATTCCTTTCATTTGGAGTTTTGCTCGTAAGGAAAAATTCCGTTGGACCCATGCCATTCCTTTCACTATAGCACTGGCTTTCGTTGTTGCCATGGCTATTTTACAAAAACCTATTGCTATGGAGGAAATTGCGGCTTTACAAAATGCTACACAAGAAACTGTAGTTTCCGGTATTACAGCACCGGATGGCATTGGTGGATACCTTTTCTTATTGTTTTGTGGTTGTCTTGGTTCGGCCTGTGGCGTTATACCGGGATTTAGCAGCTCTTTTCTTATGATATTATTGGGTGCCTACCCTATTGTAATGGGGGCTTGGGCTGGGTTGACCAATCCGGATACCATGGGCGCTGCTGTTTTGACATTGCTCCCGTTTCTTGGTGGCAATCTCCTTGGTATACTTGGTATTTCCAAGGTCATTTCATTCTTGTTGAAAAAATACTATTCTTACTGTTATTCTGCAATTTTAGGATTGGTGACCGGGTCTATTTTTTCTATTTTGTATTCGCCCAAAACCTATCATACTGCTGCCGGGGAGCCCATTACTTGGAGCGTTTGGGGCGTGGTGATTGCTGTGGTTGTATTTGCAGCAGGTTTTTCACTGGCGTTTTTCCTAGGAAAGATCCGGCCTCAAAAGCAAGAAGGCAGTGTAGCAGATAGCAAATGAATTATCCGTTTTTGCGTCGTTACGATTTGGGCGTAATCACACCGTTTTCGTCAATATTCACATTAATAGAATAACTTTGGACATGTTTTAAAATTGTGTTGCCTTTTTCCGTTCCTAATTCGAAGGAGGTAACACAATTTTTTTGCCATGCGGGCAGGAAAGTAAATTGGGAAGTGCCGTCGGCGTACAATTCCATTTTTACCAAACCTGTTTCAATGTCGTAATTGTCAAACCAGAAGTTCCCCAGGTTATAAAAAATAGCTTTTCCTTTGTAATACTCAATGCCTTGCAGGCGGTGGGCGTGGGCACCAATAATCAAATCGGCACCTGCGTCAATATATTGGTATGCTGTTTCCTGCTGGACGCTTTCTAAGCCGTTGGAACCTTCTTTTCCCCAGTGAATGCAGGCAATGACATAATCGCTGTTTGCTTTTGCTTCTTTTATGGTTTCCAAAAAGAGCTTAGTATCATAGCAACGAAGAACACCGCTTTCTGTCTGGGTGGCAGCAGGGGTCAAAATGTATTTTTCCGCCCGGGTAGCCGCTACAAAGGCAATCTTTTTGCCATTTACCAGGTAATATACAGGCTTTTGGGCTTCTTCTAAATTTCTGCCGGCACCGATGCGGGCAATGTTGTATGCATCTAAGGTGTCCAGGGTATCTAAAAAGGCATCTTCACCAAAGTCATAGGCATGATTGTTGGCGAGAGAAACAATATCCACCCCCAGCGTGTGATAGAGCGCCGTATGTTCCGGTGCTGCCCGGAAGGTGTAGGCCTTGTTAGCAAGAGGCGTGCCTCTGGTCGAAATGGTAAATTCATTATTCAAAAATGCAATGTCTGCCGCCTGCATTTGTGCAATCAGTTTCGGATCAATGCAGTCGGTAATGCCGTTTTCTGTGGTTTTTAAGTGCTCCATCACTACATAATTATCTGCAAAACAGATATCGCCGCCAAAGGTCATGGTGGTTACTTTGTTTTCTTGGTTGGGCGTTCCTGTACTAATCAAATGAATGTTGTCTGCTGTTTGTGCAGTCCCGGTATACAAATCCGCCAGCACAAACATGCTGTTGCCGGTTAAGGCATACCAGGTTTCTGCGGTAAAGGGGGTGGCTGCCTGTAAGGCCGTGAGTACTTCTCGCCCGTAAGTGGCAGAAAGCCAGTTCAGGTAATCTTCTGTGATGGGAATGGGGAAGGGCACTTCCTGCGCTTGCAACGCCGCGGTCAGTTCCTGAATCTGCGCGGCGGGGTCCTGTGTGGGCTCCGGTGTGGGTGCGGCTGTTAGCGTATGTGCCGACGCGGATATGTCTGTTGTGGATTGTATTTTGTCACCTTGTGCGGTGTCACTGGGCAAAAAACAGCGGTCTGTATCATTAAAAACATCGCTATACCAAAGAAAAACTACCATGGCTGTAATCAAGACCGCAATGAGCATCAAAGTTTGTTTCCCTTTCATAAAAATCCCCTCATCTTTATAAATATAAGTTAGTTTTACTATAGCGAATGTGGCGCGGAAAAGCAAGCGGTGCGCCACGCACCCTGCATCTGCGCCTGGACCCGGCGGGCGCACCAACGCACCAGCATCTACCAAAGCCAAATTGATTGATTTTGTAACAAGGTTATGATAAGATTGCCGTAATATTTTTCTTTGTCATTATTTTGAGGTGGGTAACATGAAGTGGCATTTGTACGACATTCGCGATTTCAGCGATGTGGAATATAATAAATGGTATGGGCTTATGGACCGGCAAAAGAAACAGCGGGTTGACCGGTTCCGTTTTTCAGAGGATAAAAAACGGACGGTGGCCGGCGAAATGTTGGCCCGCCAGGCCATTGCCCAGTGGTGCAATGTATCGGAAGAGTCCATTGTGTTTGGCATCGGGGACCACGGGAAACCTTTTGCTTTCGGATTGTCCGTAGAATTTAATATCAGCCATTCCGGCAACATGGTGGCTTGCGCCGTAGCAGATGCCCCCATTGGCATTGACATCGAGCAAATTCGTCCGATTCGCCTTTCTACCGCAAAGCGCATTTTTACCCCGGAGGAGCTGGTTTCTCTGTTTGGGCATGCCCCTGTTCCGAACGACTTTGAAAAAACACCGGATGCTGCTATGTTACTTCGTTTTTTTGAACTTTGGACCGCCAAGGAGGCTTACGGCAAATGTGTGGGCACCGGTTTGCTTGACTGCAAAGATATTTCCGCCCCCGCCACTCACACATTCCGGGAAGGCGAGTATGTGATTAGTATTTATGTGGGGGAATGAACTATCGGCAGGAACACACATGTTTTCACTGGTACGCATCTTGAATCTGAATTGTGCAGACAGTGTTTGCACAATTTTTTCGTAGTTGACAAAATTTCTGATACTGCTATAATTTGAGTAAATATTTAAAAATATAAAAAATACATAGTTTTACTTTAAAAGGAGCGCTTATGGTATATTTATACAAGCAATGCTTAGAAAAATACGGTACGGATTATAAAATTAAAAAGGAACTGGAAGCGGGGACGCTGTTTCTGAAGGAGAAGGGCATATATTCGGATAAGGAGCATGTGCCGGAACTGGAAATTATTGCAAAGAAGTATCCCAATGGGATTTTTACCCTGCAGAGCGCCTTTTATTATCATGGCCTTACCGATACGGTTCCGGAATACTACTATTTGGCAACCACCAGAGGCGCAGCGCAGATTAAAGATTCCAGAGTGAAACAGATTTTTGAAAACAGCGATGGAATAGATTTAGGCAAAATGCAGCTTGATTATAACGGAACGCAAATTAACATTTATGATAAGGAGCGAATGCTGATTGAGTTGATCCGATGTAAAAATAAGTTGCCGTTTGATTATTACAAAGAGATTATCAACAATTATCGCAGCATTATTATGGATCTGGATATCGAAGCAATCTCTGAATATGCGTATTTTTTACCGAAAATGCGGATGGTGCTGGAAACACTTCAGAGGGAGGTTTTTTAATGATACACTTGCAGGCGATGATTGAGAAGGAAACAAGGCGGGGATATGATGCAATCAACGCGGTGGCAAAAGTATGCCAGGATATCGTGCTTGCCGCACTGGCTACGGGACCTTTAAACAGAAATGTTACAATCAAGGGTGGTGTGGTCATGCGAAGCAAGACGAAGAATATTCGTAGAGCCACACAGGATTTAGATATAGATTTTATCCGGTATTCTCTATCAGATGCATCCATAGATGCCTTTATCAGCAAATTAAATTGTTTAGAGGGAATCCAGATTACACGAGTCAGCAACATTGAAGAACTAAAGCAGCAAGACTATCACGGAAAGCGCGTACATATCATTATTTCAGATTCTGTGGGAAATAGGATTGCCAGTAAAATTGACCTGGGTGTACACAAACGGTTTGAAATCACACAGGAAGAATATTGTTTTGATGTGGCTTTGGGTGATGAAAGTGCTAGCTTGCTAATCAATTCCAATGAGCAGATGTTTGCAGAAAAACTTCGCTCGCTATTGAAGTTTGGTCCGTTATCCACACGCTTTAAAGATGTTTTTGATTTGTATTATCTCTCCAAAGAAGTCGATTTGGAAAAGTTGTCAATTTGTCTGGAAACATATATTTACGGTGACCCCAAAATGAAAGAAAATGATATCAGCGCTATCAGAATGCGTGTAAAAATGACTTTTGAAAATCCAATATATCGAAAAACTTTGGAGTCATCCGATAAGAATTGGTTGGGGGAAAGTCTGGATACTGTTTTGAATGGGATACTGGAATTTTTGCAGACGGTGTCGGATTGAAGATTCTCTCGGATTTCTATTAGCCCAAAATATAAAATAATCCCCGTAATCAGATGGTGTGTTGGCCACACCTAATTTCAAAATAAAACAGGACGACTATTTTGTTAGAATAATCGTCCTGACTTGGTGCGGGAGACGGGACTTGACCGTCTGCTGCGACTATCGCCTTGCATACTTTCGGCTCGGCGACCGCTCCGCCTAGCGTGCTCGCAGTACCCGCCTCACCCTTGCACCTAAAAACAGTCCGGCGGACTGTTTTCTTTACGGCGCAAGCCCTCTCGGGTCCAAGTCCCGTTTTATCTACTGCAACAAGAAAAGGACCGAATCAAACCTAACGGCTCAATTCGGTCCTTTTGGTGCGGGAGACGGGACTTGACCGTCTGCTGCGACTATCGCCTTGCATACTTTCGGCTCGGCGACCGCTCCGCCTAGCGTGCTCGCAGTACCCGCCTCACCCTTGCACCTAAAAACAGTCCGGCGGACTGTTTTCTTTACGGCGCAAGCCCTCTCGGGTCCAAGTCCCGTTTTATCTACTGCAACAAGAAAAGGACCGAATCAAACCTAACGGCTCAATTCGGTCCTTTTGGTGCGGGAGACGGGACTTGAACCCGTACGGTGTGAACCACACGCCCCTCAAACGTGCGCGTCTGCCAGTTCCGCCACTCTCGCAAGCTTTCTTATTATAAAGCGGAATGCGCTTGGCTGTCAAGAAAAATATTCATGACCGCGTTCATCCTCGACTCGCAATATAACGGCCCCAAATGCCTCGACTTGCGAGAAAACGGCTATTCGCCGTCCTCGACTCGAGAATTTATTTGGAGTCGAGGTTAAGGTGACCGAAAACTTTAGTGTCGAGGTTGGTATTGACCGTTAACTTCTCAGTCGAGGATGAACGCGGCCAAACAGCGGCCAAACAAGCCGCCAAACAAGCCGCCAAACCACCCAAAAAAAAGCCGCCCCGTGTTTGCCAAACCCAGACCCCTGTGTTACAATCAATAAATAGAGAAGCACAATCAATAATTGCAGACAACCGGGGGAACCTTATGAGTAAACTTTATTACATAATTGGAAATGATGCACAGATTCGAGAAAAAGTTTACTGCGAAATTTTAAAGTGGTCACAAGCACAACAAATGGATCCATTGCAACCATATTCGACGTTAGAAGAAGAAACGCCGAATTTTTACCTATACAATTATTTGGGGCAAGGGGAGAAAGAAGACTTTGGGAAGCTGACGGAAACCTATGGGGAAGAGGTGGTAGAGACAATCTATCTGCGCACTCCTGAGGAGACGGAAGAAAGGCTGTTGGCAGAAGGCATCTATCAAAGCTATGACCCCTACGAAAACCTGGCCGGATGCTTACAAGAAATTGTGGAAACCGTTTTTACCGGATACCGAAAGACTGCATATGATTTTGTTGCAGTATTGCGGGCGGCGGCAATGCAGGAACAAGCCGCAAAGGAAGCGGAACAACAGGCGGCACAACAGGCGGAACAACAGGCGTCACAAGCACAGGAAGAGGCGCAGCGTACAAAGGTGTTGGTACAAAAAGCTTTACAACTTTTGAAAAAACTTTTGAAAAAAATGGCGTTGCCGGCTGCCATCTTAGTTTCTTGGGCGCTTATTGTATGTCTGATTACAGTGGCGATTTTTAACGGTGTGAATAATCCAAAAGAAGCGCACAAAGGAAATCTAATATCAGTTACCATGGCACCACCCCAGGACACCGCACCCTTTTTCCCAGAGGTGGATTTGGATGCTTTACCAACACAAACACCGATAACGACCCCTGCCACAACGCCTGCTACATCACCTACCACAACGCCAATCACAACGCCAATCACCACATCGGCCCCGGATATTGTGGGACCCCTTCCTTTTTTGGAACTGAAAGCCGGGCAATCCGTACATTTTACAGAGCCCATGACAGAGGCAGATTCCCTGGATATCATAGGGCCTGTTTTGCAAAATGGGGAATATGGGTACTATGCCGTCTATAGCGGTAGTGATACTGTGTATTGCATGCCCTGCGTAGATTCCGGTACGGATGGGGATTGTTACGCCCAAAGCATAGACGGAAAAGTAGGGCTGATTTTGGCTGACAATGTCTTGTGGTATCTGGATAAAACAAGGATTGAGAATATAGCAGATTCGGCATTGCTGTGTGCGATATCTGCCACAGGACAATATGTGTTCTATGCAACCAAGGAAGGTGTGTTCTCTTATGATTGTGAACAAAATAAGTGGGAATCCCTGGTTGCATTTCCCAGTGAAGATACCATAGATGTAAGCAACGGCAAAGCGACGCTTATGGCATCCCCCAATGGGGACTATTGTGCGTATTTGGATGCAGAGGGCGTTGTAACCATAGTCAACAGAAGCACCAAGGAAACAAAGGTAATTGCTGGACAAACGTTTCAATCCATTTCCGCTGTTGCAGATAGTAGTGCCTTGGTATATGGGATTGTCAAAGCAGAGGGAACGAACTATTTGGCAAGGGTGGCAAGAAATGGCGCTGTATCTTTATTGACCAAGGATACAGATAAAAAATGTTATATTACCTTTGACGGAATGCAGGTGCTATACGAAAAGGATGGGGATTTGTGGATTTGTGATGAGTGGGATACCCGCACACAGCTTATTTCAGTACAAGAAAACCACTGGCAGCTCTTTTTAACAGAGAAAGAAAGTCTTTATGCATCTGCAGACAACGTTTATCTGTATGACGGTGATTTGAATGCGAACCGCATCCGTTTGGGAAATGACGGTATTTATTTAATCCAACAAAAGAATACCGGACCGGCACAAACCTTTTCTCTTACATTGCAGGTGGGCAATCTTCTCTGGGTGGGCGACCATGAGTATTTGCATTTAGAAGACGGCATGGTGAAACGCAATGCTACCCTTGCAAAGACGGTTTTTGCCTTCGAAATTCCGGATACACAATTGGAACAAATGTACCAGATTCTTGCCTGTGACCAATATGGCAGCGTGCTCTATTTGGATGAAGGTGACGGCCTTTATTATTATTCTTTAGAAAATCAGGCAGAACCACAGTATGTGATGGATTTTTCCTCTCGCCAGATCCATAGCTATTTTGTTACCGGAGACAGCAGCGCTATCTATTATTTTACCAACGACGGGGTGTTAGGTGTGGTGCAGTTGCACATTGTGTTCGGGGACAACAAGACCTGGGGGAACTACGCAAACCAGGAATTACAGCACTTTGACTTCCTGGCCGGACGAATGGCTTTTGAAGAGAAAAATAACGGTGTCTACTTCTACTATCTTTCAGGAACCAGTTCTTTTTCCATGCCGGAACTATATTTTTTGACGGAACACCAAAGTGTCTATCTGGGACACAGCAATTTCCCTTGAAATCTCTTGTAAAAAGGGTTAAGATAGAACAACATTAATTAAATTGGAGGATGAAACCAATGAATCAGGAAAAGAAAAACGGAACCTTAATATCTTACAGACCGGACATTAAAATTGTGGATTGTACCTTAAGAGATGGCGGCCTGGTAAATAATTTTGAATTTAGCGATGCTTTTGTAAAGGATTTGTATAAAGCTAATTTAAGAGCAGGCGTGGACTATATGGAATTTGGCTATAAAGCATCCAAAGAGATTTTTAAAAAAGAAGATTTCGGAAAATGGAAGTTCTGCGAGGAAGACGACATTCGGGCCATTGTGGAAGATAATAATACGGATCTGAAGATTTCTGTTATGGCAGATGTTGGCAGAACGGACTACAAAAACGACATTTTAAATGCCAAAGACAGCGTAATTGATATGATTCGTGTGGCCACCTATATCCATCAGCTTCCTGCGGCCATTGATATGATTCAGGATGCGAAAAATAAGGGCTATGAAACCACAGTGAACCTGATGGCCATTTCCAAAGTCAATGATGACGCTTTGGATGAGGCGTTGCAGATGTTGGCAAGCACTGATGTGGATGTGATTTACTTGGTGGACAGCTTCGGGGCTTATTACCCGGAACAGATGAAACGTCTGACGGAAAGATACATGGAAGTTGCAACTAAGACAGGTAAGAAAATCGGCATTCATGCCCACAACAATCAACAGCTGGCCTTTGCCAATACCATTGAGGCGTTAAGAAGCGGTGCAAGCCTGCTGGATGCCACCTACAACGGCATGGGTCGTGGGGCAGGAAATTGCTATATGGAATCTTTGGTGGCATTTTTGAAAAATCCAAGATACAACATTCTTCCGGTCATGAAGTTTGTGGAAAAGCAAATTTTGGAAGTGAAGAAACAAGGCTATGTTTGGGGATATGACCTCCCTTTCTTGTTGACGGGGGTGATGAATTCTCATCCATCCTCGGCGATTAAGTTTATTAAGGAGAATCGGACGGATTACACCAACTTGTTCCATGAACTATTAGAGAGTGAGTAATGATGAAACAATTTTTGCATTGGAAGTGGCTGGCAATCCTTGCCGGTGTGACAGTGTTGGCGGTGGGAATAACGTTGGGGGTGTGTTTTTCCCGGCAGGAAGAGACCTTAGCCCCCGGGTTTACCTATGCTAACTTTTACAATGTGCAACAAATGGGCGATACCTCTTATGTGATTTCTCCCACCGGCGACCTTTTGGCCATAGAAGGCACCTATTCTTATTTGTACACTTCCATGGACAAGGAGACTCTGGTTTGGGGTTGGGGAGATAAAACCTTTACGGTTGCCAGCGGACATGGTGTGCAATATGTGGGCAAGACGGTAAATCGTCTGACCTATGCGGCACTGTTCATTTCTCATGACGGAGAGGTTATTTATTTTATTGATAACGAGGAATTTAACGACAGCCAAAATTCCTTATGGCGCTATGATGTGGCAAGCGGGGAAGTGGAACGGCTGGATACTATACTGACTTATCTGCGAGGTGGCATGGTTTCTCCCGGCGGCAATTATTTTGCCATGCTGGAAGTGGAAGAGGAAGGCAGTTTCATCCATTTGTACGATAAAGAGAAAAGGGTACAGAGCTATGCTACCGATGACACCGTTCAGCTATATTTTGTGACGGATAACGGCACGGTGTTTTATGGGGATATGTCCTCGGAATTCCAAAGTGTGCATGGCACTGACGAACCGGTTGTGTATGAAGAGTTACAGTATGATTTAGGAACGGTTCTTTTTAACAAGGATTGCACGGAAATCCTTGCCAATGGGAATGGTTGTCATTTTTATCAGTTGGAAAACGATGTGGTGAAAACTCATGTACAACTGAAAGAAGCGGGCGGACTTGCTTTTTTTATGGATACCAATGAATTTGAAAGCACCACCATGAAGGTAACCGGCAATACGAATAGTAACATTTTGGATATTGTTTCTTTCCGGGAAATCAACTTAAAGGATATGGAAACCGGCGAGCGGGTTAAACTCACGGACGCCAATACATTGGTATATCAGGAAGGCAGTGGCTATATGAATGGGCAGCTTGTGCCCGGCGGTGCTTTTCTTGTTTATATCGACGCCAATGGGGATTATTTTTACACGGAAACGGACGATGTAAACGGAGAATACAAGTTGCTTTGGGAAGCTTCCAAATACGAAGGAACTATGAAGCTACCGGTAGGAATCAGCAGCAGAAAGAGTATTTACTATACGGATATGGAAGAGGGGAATCTCCACTATGTGAAGGATGGAAAGGATATCATTATCTGCCCTGCAGATATTTGGAGTATCAACAATGGTATTTTGCAGCTTGATACCGATACCATTTATTTCACAACAGCGGATGGAGTGTATTATTCCAATGAAGGGGGCAAATATCGTAAATTGTTTGAAATCCACGATGTTTTTCCGAAGGATATAGAGTATTTTGATTTAAGCTATACCAATGGTCAGGTTTACTGCAATGCATGGAGTGACGATTATTCCACAGTGGCATTCTACAAGCTGTATGCCGATGGCACGTATCAGTTGATGGAGCCGGCGGCGTGATGCACGTACTGCATTTTACCCGAAAAAATTAAAAATGCAGTACAAATTAGTGGTTTTGTACTGCATTTCGCTTTAAAATTGAAAAAATGCAGTACACCTACGAAGACTGCTCTGCCTCATAGGTATTATACACATCCCGTTTGCTGACACCCCGCTGTACAGCGGCCTCTTTAATGGCGTCTTTTTTGGAAAGGCCGCCTGCAATCAAGGCATTCACATGGTCAACCACGGTTAGGGCGGTCAAAGCGTTTTCGGCATCCTCTTCCTGTTGTGCGGCGGCAATCGTAGCACTGTCAGCGCCTTCCATCACAATGACATATTCCCCACGAGGCGGCTGCTGGGAATACAAATCGATAAAATAGGAAATAGGGCCTCGCAATACTTCCTCATGTTTCTTGGTTAATTCTCTTGCCAACGCAATTTGCCGGTCCCCAAAGGTGTCCAGCAAATCCTGCAGGGTATAGGGGAGTTTGTGGGGTGCTTCATGAAACAAAATGGTACGTTCTTCCCGCTTTAAGCTCTCTAAATGGGCCCGGCGGGATTTTTTATTCATAGGTAAGAATCCTTCAAACACAAAACGGCCGGTAGGCAGGCCGGAAATGACCAAACCCATAATAGAAGCCACTGGCCCGGGACACATGGTCACGGTAATGTGGTGCTCTACGCAAAGGCGGACCAAATCTTCCCCGGGATCGGAAATGCCGGGGGTGCCGGCGTCGGAAACTAAGGCGATGTTTTCACCGGTAAGAAGCCGCTCAATTAAATAATTGCCCTTGGTAATTTTGTTGTGCTCGTAGTAGCTGACCAAAGGTTTTTTAATATCAAAATGATTTAACAGCTTTAAAGTCTGCCTCGTATCTTCCGCGGCAATAAAATCCACTTCGGACAAAATGCGAAGTGCTCTTGCTGTAATATCTTCCAAATTTCCAATGGGGGTGGCAACCAAATATAAGGTGCCGGGGGTGTTTGCTGTTTCCATTTGTTTCTCCTAATCACGATTGTATATTTGTTGCAGTTCCGTCGATTCAGAACCGTTATTGTCAAAAATATAAAGCGGGGCTTCTACCTTTAAATAAGGGTGGCCACCTTTGGTGCCACGAAGGAGCACCATGCTGGGGGCCTTGCCGGGGGTAGGGTGTACCATGCGCAAGGCTTTGGGCTCGATACGGTATTGTCGCATCAAATGCATAATATCACATAACCGGTCGGGACGGTGCACCATGGTAAAAGTGCCGCCTTCTACAAGACTTCTGGCTGCCAGGGAAATGACATCTTCCAAGGTACAAAAAATTTCATGGCGGGCAATGGCCTTGCTGTCGGAAGGGTTCTGCATGCCGGACCCTTTTTTCTGATAAGGGGGGTTGGTTACCACATGTTGAAAAACCCTTTTTGGCACCAATTCCACAGGGCAGTCGGCAATGTTGCCGGTCAGAATGGAAACCCGGGATTCCAGATGATTCAACGCTACAGAACGGCGGGCCATTTCTGCCATGTCCGCCTGGATTTCCAGCCCGGTAATTTGGCCGGCACTTGTCCGGGCAGCAAGCAAAATGGGAATGATGCCGGTGCCGGTACCTAAGTCCAGTACCGTTTGACCCGGCTTTATCTCGGCTTGGGCATAATACGCGGCCAGTACCGCATCCACACCGAATTTAAAACCGTCGGTGCGCTGCAGAATCTGATATCCTTTATATTGTAAATCTTCTATGGTTTCCAATGTGTTTCAGGGTTCCTTTGCTACATATAAAATAAGACCAGGCATACCTTGCCTGGCCTTTCAAAAAACAAACATTAAGCTTGAGATGGTGCGCCAACCGGACAAGTATCTGCGCAAGCACCGCATTCGATGCAGATGTCTGCATCAATTACATAAGAATCGCTACCTTCAGAAATAGCCTCTACAGGACATTCTGCTGCGCAAGCACCACAGCTGATGCATTCTTCACTAATTACGTAAGCCATTTTTAGTTCCTCCTAAAATTAGAATTTATAATATTTTTCAATTGTACATAAGTACTGCTGACACTATTCTATAGCACCATTATGCCCTTGTCAACGGCAATTGCTGTCAATCCAGAATTTTCTTTAATTCTTCCTGATTTACCTGGTCATCCTGGGTGTGATTTTTGGATTTTTTCAGCACTTTCACATCGGATGCCTTTAGCAAAATCACTTCTGTCACATTGTCATGTTCAATTTCCACCTTCAACAATTCCCGCAGCAAATTGACTTCCTTGACCACACCTTTTCCCTGTTGTGTCTGCACCAAGGCGCCCACGCCGGGTACCCGTGCCAGCAAGTCCTCGTAAGCGTCCTGCTCGTATTTCAAACAGCACATCAAACGACCGCAGGTACCGGAAATCTTGGTGGGGTTTAAAGAAAGGCCTTGCTCCTTTGCCATTTTAATGGAAACCGGCTGAAAATCGCCCATGTGTCCGTGACAGCAAAAAACTCTGCCACAAATACCAAGACCACCTAAAATCTTTGCTTCATCCCGCACACCAACCTGACGCAGTTCAATTCTGGTTTTAAAAACGGAAGCCAAATCCTTTACCAGTTCTCGGAAGTCCACACGCCCGTCAGCGGTAAAATAAAACAGTACTTTACTGCCGTCAAAGGTGTATTCCGCATCAATGAGTTTCATGGGAATGTCATGTTCTGCGATTTTTTTCAAACAAACCGCAAACGCTTCTTTCCCTTTTTCTATATTGGCATCATATTGTGCCTTGTCCTCTTCGGTGGCAATGCGGATTACCGTTTTTAACGGCGCCACAATTTCTTCATCGGACACTTCCCGGTTGGAAAGTACTACTTCACCCATTTCAATGCCCCGGACGGTTTCTACAATGACAAAATCACCTTTTTGCATTTTTCCTTTGCCGGGGTCAAAATAATATGTCTTTCCGGAACGTTTAAAACGTACCCCTATAATTTCAGCCATCTTTTGTTTATCCTCCTATGCTTGTTTATAAGCATCTGTTAATTTTGTTAAAAATACATCTGCAGCCAGCTGCACATTGGCATTGCTTTTCAGCGCAAACCGGAATTCTTCAATAAATCCGATTGCGGCAATGGCCCCATTCGCACTGATTTTATCAGTTTTCGGCACATTTCGCAACATGGGGCTTTCGGTATATCTTTCCACCAGAGAATTGCGGTAATATTCCACCATGGTATCCAAAAGCTTCGGCAGGCTTTCTTTTTTATTCGCCCAGTCATTGGCAAGTGCAATGCACGCCGATGGCCTTTGCGATTCAATTTGTTCCATGGTTTGGAAAAACATCTCTTGATACGTTTTCTCCAAGGTTACAAATGGTGTAGCTTCTTCCGTCACGGGATAGCGCACCACGCGGGACAAAATGGTAGGGAGCAGGGCATTGCTGTTTGCAGTAAGCAGCACAATGACCACGCCTTTTACCGGCTCTTCCAAGGTTTTTAAAATGCTGTTTTGGGAAGCGGCATTCATTTTTTCTGCATCCGCAATGACATATACCTTTCGCCCGGAGTAAGAGGATAGTCGAATGTCTTGGAAAAACGGCACCACGTGCTCGCGTATTTTTATGGTTTCGCCGTCCACTTCCAGCAGGTGAAAATCGGGATGTGAGTCGCGCTCGAAGAGTGCTTGATCGTTGCCTGCTTGGTTTTGGCATAGATAAGCCTTAGCAAAGGCCCGCGCCGTTTGCTTTCTCGCTTTTGCGGACGCACCTTCCAACAAGTAGGCGTGTGCCACCCGGTTATTTTCAATTGCCTGTAATAAAAGTACTTGTGCCTGCATCAGAACTTCCTGTAATCCTCCACATTCATGAGAAAAACGGTAGCGCCGCCCACCGTAATTTCTGCGGATACCGGCATCATAATGCTGCCGCTGACCATGGTGGAAGTGGTGTCTACCACCCGTTTTCTGCTCTTGGAAAGATTTTCAATAATATTCAGTACTTCTTCTACATCCTTATCTTCCACACCCATGAGCAATGTGGTGTTACCGGCCCGCAAAAAACCGCCGGTAGAAGAGAGCTTTGTCACCATAAAGCCATTTTTATTTAGGGCGTTTGTGACTTTGCCCGCATCTTCGTCCTGCACAATGGCAATGAGTAATTTCATTCTTCCTTCTCCTTGAAAAAATACTAACTTTAGTATACCACATAGAAGGCAAGTGTGTACTGCTTTTTTGCAATTTTTCGGCGGAATGCAGTACAAAATGCCGGATTTGTACTGCATCTTGGAAATTTTTCGAGGAAATGCAGTACAGCCTAAAGTTGCTTTAGGAGGGCTATGTGTCGGCGGATATCATACAAGTCCAAGTCGTTGCCTTTGTATTCATAGGTAACAATTAAATTCTTATTCCATTCGGAAATTTTAGAGCGCTCATATGCTTGCCGCTTATGTTCCCACTTGGTTCGATACTCTTCATTTCCCATAAGGCCGCAATGTTCCCAGTGAACCGTTAGATTTTGTTCTGGCGTATAAATGGTAAAATCCGGATGAACAGGATAACTGCGACCCTTGAGATATAAAGGTTTTTCATACTCGTAAGGTATTTGATTGACATAAAGTTCGTTGGCAATAATCAGTTCGGATTTGGAGCGCACATATTCTCCTTTTAAAGTCAGATAGGGCTTGTCCGGATCCAGTGCAAGAACAGGGACTATAAGGTTTTCGGTTTCGCATGAGCGGAGAAGGGGAAAGGCTTTTTCTGTTATTTTAATGTATTGTTGTAATTGCGATATGTCCTGCCTTAAAACCTTTCGCCGCCCCAGCAGTTTCTGCGTTTTTTCTATATCCGCTTCTTCAATCCGCTGATTGTGTACCTTGCCTTGCGCATCTCGAAACTGCAGATGATAATATTGCTTTCCACGCAGCGTCCGGCAAACCAAGCTTCCTTTTGGTATTTGCAGTAATTCTGCTTCCATGGCCTGCAAAATTTGTTTGCATTGCAGGTGACTCTGTACAATTGCACTTTCTATCCTTCCCATACGTAACGCACCTCCTTGGAAATAGTTTACCAAAAACCCTGTGTCGGAATTTGCTGAAACATGGTGCGTACTGCATTTTCTTGAAAAATTTCCTAAATGCAGTACAAATCGAGGGTTTTGTACTGCATTTCGCTAAAAAATCGTAAAAATGCAGTACACGCATGCCGGGCATATGCCGTTGCAAAGCCGCATATGCATGAACGAGGAGGGTGGAAATATGCTAAACATCATCTGGATTGCCATGCTGGGAATCGGCCTTATGGTGGGCATTATCAACGGGACAATAGAAGAAGTGACGACCGCAGCTTTTGATGCGGCGGGGGAAGCGGTGACCTTCTGCCTGGGGCTCATGGGCATTTTGTGCCTTTGGTGCGGCTTTGTAAAAATAGCGGAAGCCGCAGGGCTAATGGAAGGCATGGCGCGGCTATTCCGACCGCTGATTCGCAAGCTGTTTCCGGACATTGCCCACGACGACAAGGCGGTGTCTGCCATAGTAATGAATCTGGCAGCGGATATGCTGGGTTTAGGCAACGCCGCCACCCCCCTGGGGATTCACGCTTGCAAGGAGATTAAAAGGGCAGAAACAGGGCGTTTTGGGCGTCAAAACGGAAACAAGATGCCAAGCCGCAGCATCTGCCTTTTCCTATTATTAAATACAGTGTCTGTGCAACTGATTCCGTCCACGGTAATTGCCATGCGGGCGGAGGCGGGTTCGGCGGCACCGTCGGATATCCTAATCCCCGTTTGGATTGTTTCCGGGCTAACCTGCATAGTAGGCCTAGTCCTTGCAAAGCTGTGTGAAAAATTCTACTTGAAAAGGAATCGACTGCCATGATTATGGGAATTATTTTTCTGGGGATTCTTGTTTTTGGGCTTTTCAAGAAGGTGGACTGCTTCGGCTCTTTTCGTGAGGGGGCGAAAAACGGTATTGAAACCGCATTTCAGATTATTCCTGCCATGGTTGGGCTCATGGTGGCCATTGCCGTTTTTCGGGCTTCCGGGGTTATGGATATATTGGTGGGGTGGCTGACGCCGGTGGCAAACGCACTGCATATTCCGTCGGAAGTGATACCCATGGCGTTCCTGCGCCCGGTATCGGGGAGCGCTTCGCTGGCCATGCTAAATGATATTTTTCAAACCACCGGACCGGATTCGCTGGCAGGACGGATTGCTTCTGTCATGATGGGCTCTACGGAGACCATTTTTTACACCGTGGCCATTTATCTGTCAGCGGTGGGCATCAAAAAAACCGGCTACATCGTGCCGGTGGCGCTACTTTGCTCGCTGTTTGGCTTTGCCTTGGCGTGCGTGGTGTGCCGGGTGGTGTGAATTATGTTGAAAAAAATATACTTTTTGATGTTTTGAGTATTGAAAAAAATACATTTTTTCTGTAGAATGTATAAAAAGAAGAAAAATCATCAGAATA
>CAYMRI010000004.1:24114-32661 GCA_964392835.1 uncultured Eubacteriales bacterium | reverse complement strand
TGGCTGCGAAGTTGTAAATGCAACAGTAGAGTTGCGTTTAGTTTTTCAAATGACCTCTTTTGAAAAATTTTCAAATTACCCCTTGTATTTATTTTTTGAATGTGCTACAATCAAACCCGTGATTTCCACCAAATGGAGATTTGCTCTTATAGCTCAGTAGGCAGAGCGCATCCATGGTAAGGATGAGGTCGTCAGTTCGACTCTGACTAAGAGCTCCAAACAGAAAGTCCCGATTGCAAACGCAGTCGGGATTTTTTTTCTGTTGCGCTACTACAAATTGCCCAAAAATCTGTTAAATTGCGTAAATGCTACTGCATTCGGGGAGTTTTTTCTTGAATTGTAGTAGCGCTTTTCCAATTTGCTATGGAAGTATGATATAATAAACCTAAAGTGGTGATTTTATGAAAAAAATTACAATGTTGATATCGGCTTTTATGTTGTTTTTTGTCTTTGCCGGGTGTCAAACCGCCCAATTGGATTTTGGCATTGAGAATGCTTATATTGTAGAACAATCAGAAGAGGTCAAATTGGCAGAAAATATATACGGGGAAGTTTTCTTGTTGGCAGAGGACAGCACTGAAGAAAACGGTCAAGTAGCCTAGCCACACGTCATCTAGCTATTGTGATTGGGGACAGAAAGCTTGTGAAAGCCCTTACAGAAAGTTATGACGGAGATATTACTTTATGTGATTTTGACGGCGATGGGGATATGGAAATCCTGTTACAAGAAACTGTGGGGATAACCGGTGGCTATGGGACCTACTTATCTCGCGTTTTTGATTTTAAAAATGGTGAACTTGTGGAACTGTTTTCATCAGAAGAAGAAACAGGCGACCTGTTTGATACAGGTTTTTCTATTACCATCTTAGAAAATAAAGAATTTGAAATAAAAAATGTGTTTACAAACGATAGCCAAGTGTTCCATTTGGGAGATAGACCGGAAGAGTATTATGGCTTTTGGTATAATGGGGATGGAACACCACGAACTCAAAATATAATGGTGGATAGTTTTTATGAATTTATCCCCCAAGATGTTGACAATGACGGTGTGTATGAAATAAAAGGGCGGCAATATACTTCTTTGATTGGACATGCAGATGGAATTGGAGTTGCAAATATCGTATTAAAATACAATAAAGAAGCAGCAAAGTTCCAAGTGGTAGATGCAAGCTTTGCATTGTTGGCGTAAATTCGCATATTTTTCCAAAACCACGGAACAATAACAACAATAACCTACTTGGAATTTTGGAGGTAATTTTGTTGTTATGGTGCAGGAACATACACGCCTGGGACGCGAGGAATATAAACAACATGCAAGGCAACTGGCAAAACGCCACGGCTTTTTACAAATCCCGGAAATGCGATTGGAAGCAAGCATTCTGGCTTGCGAATCACAATTTGAAAATATCAGACAAATCTATAAAGAGCTTTCAGCAAAACCCAAAGAAGGAAGCAGAGAGTTTCCCTTAAGGGATTTGCTTTGTAACCACTATTATATTCTGCTGAGCAAAATGGACGAAATCAAGTCCATGACGAAAGGGAAAAATGCTAAATATCTGCCGGAACGAATTGGGTGGATTGTAAAAGAATTGCTGGAACACTCAGATTACGGGGTGGATAAGAACCGGATTTTTGATTATCTCAGCGCCTATCAGGAAGTGAGTCATCTGACGGAACAGGAACTCTGGTGGGTCAGTGCGGAGCTGAAAATACAGCTTCTGGAAGCCCTCAACACCATGAGTAATGAAATTTATGAAATCCATCGGCAGAGAGAAATGGGAGAAAAGTTTTCAACAGAAGGCAATTTTGTGAAGGTTTTTACAAAACAACCCCAGAAGAAAAGGGCGCTGCTGGAACATCTGGTGTACCGCCTGCAGCAACATCGACAATCCTATGAAATCTTTCGAGAACAGATGAATGCCCATTTTGCTGCCCAGGACATTACCTTGGAACAATTGGTACAGTACGAAAGAGAACGGCAAATCGCATTGCAGATTTCCTTTGATAATGCAGTGGCCAGCCTGCGAAATTTAGACCGCATAGATTTTCAGGATTTATTTACAGCGTTGTCGCCCTTAGAGGCAGTGCTCAACCAGGACCCTACCGGTACTTATCTAGCCATGGATGATGCCAGTAAGGACTATTATCGAAAGACACTTTGCCGGCAGGCGCAGAAGGAAAAACTTTCGGAAATTTATTATGCCCAAAAGCTATTGACAGAGGCACAAGTCAGTGGCACCCACATAGGGATTCCTTTGTTTGCCAGAGAAAAAGACCCGGAAAAGGATATGGCTTCTTATAAAAGTGCGGTGCTGGCAGCATCTGCTATTGCTACCTTTTACGGTAGCACTTTTGCCTGGTTGCAGGCGGACAAATGGCCATGGCTTTGGGCTGCTTTGACGGCGGTGTTGTTGTTTCCTGTGTTGCAGGAACTTTTTTCAGCGCTCATACAAAAAAGCACCATGTATCTGCTCAAGCCTCGAAAGTTGCCCCGGATGGATTTTTCTGCAGGAATCCCGGAAGACTGTGCTACCATGGTTATGATTCCTACCTTGTTATCCTCAGAAAAAAGAGTAGAAGAAATTTGTGAACAACTGGAAGTGCTACAGGCCTCTAACGGAGGCGACAATATATTTTTCGCCTTAGTGGGAGATTTGGTAGATGCTGACAGGGAGATTCTGGACACAGATGACGCAATTGCCCGAAAAGGAGAAGCGACAATCGCCCGTCTCAATGAAAAATACGGACAAGGAAAGTTTACCTTCTATTTAAGAAAGCGTACTTTTTATAAAACACAAAACCGGTGGTTTGGATGGGAGCGCAAACGGGGTGCTATTTTGGAATTTAATCGCCACATGCTGGACACACCGGCTCTTTCCCACATCCGTTATGTGGTGACTTTGGATGCGGATACGAAGCTGAAAATCGGCAGTGTGCAACAATTGGTAGGCACGGCGGCGCATCCTTTGAATCAACCGGTGGTGGATGCAACAACAGGTCGGGTGGTAAAAGGATATGGTATCTTTCAAACCGCCATGACTACAGAACTGGAAGCAGGGCGCAAAAGCAGATTTGCCCATATCTTTGCAGGGAACGGCGGAAGTAGCACGTATGATGTGCGTGTTTCTGATTTTTATATGGACTTATGTGGAGAGGGCATTTACACCGGAAAAGGCATTTACGATTTACGGGTGTTTCAGCAGGTGTTGGAAGATGCGATTCCGGATAATCTGGTGCTAAGCCATGACCTGTTGGAGGGTTCCTACCTTCGGTGCGGCTTTATCAACGACATGGAAATGTTGGATGGGTTTCCGGCAAAATACAATTCCTATTCTCAACGACTGCATCGATGGGTAAGAGGGGACTGGCAACTGCTTTCCTGGCTGGGGTCTCATGTAAAAAAAAGAGATGGCACCCAAGTTCCCAATCCACTGAACAGTATCTCCAAATGGAAACTCTATGACAATTTGCGTAGAAGTTGGGTGGAACCTGCTGTTTTTCTGCTGCTTATGGCAGGGCTTTTTGTATTACCGGGGAGCAAGACGGTTTGGATGGCCATCAGCTTGCTTACCTATTTCATACAGCCTTTGATGGAAAGTGTGCTGGCATTTTATGATGGATTTCAAAATCCGCAGAATAAGCGGTATCTTACCTTTAGCCCCATGCTTTCCGGCTTGGGCGCTTTGTGGCTGCAAAAGGTAATTACGTTTTGCTTTCTGCCTTACGGTGCTTATTTGATGTGCAATGCCATAGGAAAAACATTGTACCGCCTGTTTGTTTCCAAACAAAAAATGTTGGAGTGGGTGACGGCAGCGGACCTGGAACAGAAGTTAAAGGGTGGTGTGAAGCAATATTACTTGACTATGAAATCCTGTGTTCTCTTTGGTGTGCTTCTTTTCTTTTCAAAAACGCTGTTTGGGGGACTACTGGGCATTTTGTGGCTGTTGGCGCCCTTACTTGCCTGGTATTTGTCTAAACCGTTGCCGGTATCAAAGGCGACAGGTGCTATTACAGAAGCGGATACAGAGGCCCTTATGGAGGATGCCTGGCGCATTTGGGGATTCTATACCCGTTTTGTTACCGGACTGGATCACGATTTGCCCCCGGATAATGTGCAATTTGACCCGGTATACAATGTGGCCCACAGAACATCGCCTACTAATATTGGGTTTTATTTATTATGCACGGTGGCAGCCAAAGACATGGGCTTTATTGACCGGGAAGAAATGGAAGCGCGAATAGAGCGCACGGTTACTACCTTAGAAAAAATGGAAAAATGGAATGGGCATTTGTACAACTGGTATGACACGCTGAGTCTTCTGCCATTGCATCCTTATTATATTTCCACGGTGGACAGCGGAAATCTGCAAGGCTATTTGCTTACGGTTGCTTCCGCCTTGGAACAGCCGGAATTGGCCAAACGCTGTGAAACCTTGGCTTTGGAAATGGATTTTTCAAAACTCTATGAGAAAGAACGCCATCTCTTTTCCATTGGATATCATTTGGAGGAGCAGAGCCTTACCAATTCTCATTATGACTTGCTGGTGTCCGAAGCTCGGCAAACCAGCTTTTTAGCGGTTGCTTTGCGGCAAGTGCCCCAAAAACATTGGCTTTATCTGGCCCGACGGCCGGTAACGGTCAATGGGCATATCGGGCTGGCTTCCTGGAGCGGGACTGCTTTTGAATTTCTTATGCCGGATTTGCTTTTAGAGCGATATGAAGGGTCCCTGCTTAATGAAGCAGTGCGTACCTGTGTGTTGGCACAGAGAACTTATGTGAAAGCCAAAACCCGGCCTTGGGGCATTTCAGAGTCCGGTTATTACGCCTTTGATGTAAATTTAAATTATCAATACAAGGCTTTCGGCATTCCCAGAATGGGCTTGAAGAAAGGCTTAAACGAAGAGTTTGTGGTTGCGCCCTATGGTAGTATTCTGGCAATTTCTTTGGCCCCCACGAAGGTGCTTGCCAATTTGCGGTTGCTAAAACAAATGGGCGCCTATGGAGAATACGGTTATTATGAAGCTTTGGATTTTACCCCTTCTCGCACAGGGCAGGAACGATTTCAGCTGGTAAAAAGCTATATGGCCCATCATATGGGAATGAGTATGTTGGCCATTTATAATTTTCTGTATGACAACAGGCTGAAAAAATATTTTTCCAACCTGCCCCAAGTGAAGGGAGCGGCTTATTTGCTGACAGAACGGGCGCCATTATATGGCACACCACAAAATGATGCGGTGCTGGGACAGCGGCATTGGAAAAATCAGAGCACACAGCAGGGAGAGACAACGCCTTTTGTCAAACAGATACAAATTGCGGGCAGCGGGGAAAAACTGCCGGCCTGCATGCTACTTTCCAATGGGAATTATCAGGTCCTGCTAAATACCTTGGGGGAAGGCTGCAGTAAATGGTGTGGCAGACTTTTGGCAAAATGGTATTATGACGGACATCGCATGCAAGGGGGTGTTTCCAGCACGCTGACCATAATGGATACGGCTACGGTGATTCCTGTAATGGGGCAGGGGGAAGCCTCTTTTGGTGGCAATCAAGCACAGTGGAAATGGTCCGCAGAAGGACTGGACGGGGTAACCAAAGTGATTGTCAGTCCGGAGCACGGGGCAGAAATCCGCTTTGTCAGCATTACCAATCGCAAAAGCCAGCCGGTTTTGCTGGAAGCATGCACGAATATTACCTTTGCTTTAGAACAGGAAGCGGATTATATGGCGCACCCTGCCTATCAAGCCTTGTTCCTTGCCACAGAATTTGTGCAGTCATATCAGCTTGTGATGGCGGAAAAACGGCCGAAGAAAGCAGAAAACCCTACCTATTACGGCTTTTGCGCCATGCCTTTTTATTCTACAGAGGATGGAGTGGAATTGATTGGGGATTTGAAGTGTACTTGCGGACAGGAAAAAGCAGAGCTGCGTCGAAAAATGATACTGTCTCCCGGTGCCCAATTGCAATTTGCAGTAATCATGGGATTGGACACCAATCGAGAGACTTTACTGTCTGTGGCAGACCGCTATAATGAATATGGTAATTTACAACGGGCTTTTTCCTTAAACAAATTGCAACCGGATATGAAAGGGGAAGCCTTTGCTCTGGAATGGCTACCACATTTCTTTTATGCCAGCCGGGAAAAAGAACGCTTTGTACCGCAGATGACTGCCTGTACCATTCCTCGAAACGAATTATGGGCTTTAGGCATTTCATTGGACTTGCCTGTGGTGTTGGGTATTATCGATGAAACCTGCAGCGACAACTGGATAGAGCAGATGGTAGAGGCCTATGGGTATTGCAGGGCAAAAGGATTGTGGGTGGATTTCTTGTTACTGGCACAGGAACCTGCCGGTTATTTGCAACCCCTTTATGACCGTTTGCAGGCAATGGTCAATCGATTGGGCTACGGAGAGGACGGGCATATTCGTATTTTACGGGGCTGTCAGATTTCAGATGTTTTGAAAAACGGACTGTATACTTTTGCAGCATTGGTGCTGGATGAGGAAACTCAGCGGCGTGGAATCTTTCCTGACCGCCCTCGGTTTTCCGGTTTGGCGCAAAAAACAGGGAATGAACCTGCTATGCAGGCGTGGGCGCCTATCCTGCCATCCTATAAAGAGCGATTGTTTGAAAATGGAACAGGATTCTTTGCTCGCACAACAGGGGAATATTGTGTCTATCAGGCACCCCCTGCGCCTTGGATCAATGTGATTGCTTCTCCGATTTTTGGATTTACGGTGGATACCAACGGGCAGGGATGTGCCTGGGCAGAGAACAGTCGGGAAAATCGTCTGACCCCATGGCAGAATGACCCCAAAAATATTTTGGACGCAGAATCCTTGGAATTGTGTTGCGGCACAATCGGTGCGGTGGAACTACTGCGGGAGCAAACGCCTCATTTGACCTGCCATGGAATTGGCTATACGGTATTCCGGTATTGGTTTGATGAAGTGGAACTTGCGGTAAAGGTAACCTGTCATATGAAACAACCGGTAAAAATTTGGCAGGTTACTGTCAAAAATCTTACAGAAAACCCAATGGAGCTGGAGTTGCGTTATGGGGTGCAGCCTGTATTGGGCGTCAGCCCTGCGAAAACCTTTCGCCATTTGCACGCAGAATCCGTGCTGGATGACAAAGGCATGCTTGTGAAAAACTGCTTGCCGGAAAACGGACAGCCGGCGGAAGCGAATTTGCTGTTTTATACCACATGTCTCTCTTTGCACCTGCCACCGGAAGGGACTGCCACAGGCAATTTATATTTAGGGAAAGGGCATAGCAGGGAAGAGGCTTTGCACATTTTGAAAAATGGTGTGGATGTGGGAGCATCGGCTGAACACTATTATAAAAAATTGTTGGCAAAGGTCCCCGGCTTTTTGCGGCAAACCGGTGACGAGGCCGCTGACTTACTGTTTGGCGGCCGGCTACTCTATCAAACGGTTTCCTGCCGTTTGTTTGGACGCACCGCTTTTTATCAGTCCGGCGGTGCCTACGGATTTCGGGATCAGTTACAGGACACATTGGCCTTGCTACCCTATATGCCGTCTTTGACCAAAGAACAGATTCTACGCTGTTGCCGCCATCAGTTCCGAGAAGGGGATGTACAGCATTGGTGGCATGAACCGGATGGGAAAGGGATTCGCAGCCGCTATTCCGATGATTTGCTGTGGCTACCTTATGTGGTTTCTGCCTATCTCAAAGCCACGGAGGATAAATTGATTTTAGAAATGCGGGAACCGTTTTTGGAAAGTCCTGTGCTAACCGAGGAAGAAGAGGAACGGTATGAGCAACCCGCTGTTTCTCAAGAAACCGGCACGGTCTACAACCATTGCATTCGTGCCATTGATAAGGCGTTGCGTTTTGGTTCCCATGGATTACCGCTTATGGGCGGGGGTGACTGGAATGACGGTATGAATCGGGTTGGTGGTCATACAGAAGGAGAAAGTGTTTGGTTGGCCTGGTTCTTGCTATGTGTGCTCAATCGCTTTGTGGATGTGGCATTGTTGATGGATGATACGGCCCAAGCAGAACGATATACCCAAGAGGTGCGCCGCCTGTTGCAAGTCATCGACCCGGCGGCGTATGACGGCAACTGGTATCGCCGGGCGTATTTTTCCACCGGGGAACCTTTAGGGTCGGCTACCTGTGCGGAATGTGCCATTGATTCCATTTCCCAGTCCTGGGGCGCTATTGCACTGTGGGAAGTTGTTTGCAGTGAAAAGACACGAAACACAGAATTGTTGGAGCCGACGCTGAAGGAACAGTATTTTTCCCATTTGAAAAACGCAATGGAGAGTGTGGAGCAGTATTTGGTCATGGCAGATGCGGGAATCGTAAAATTGCTGACGCCTCCTTTTGAAAAATCTTCTCCGAACCCAGGTTATATCCAAGGGTATGTTGCCGGCGTTCGTGAAAACGGAGGACAGTACACCCATGCTGCTGTCTGGTATGTGAAAGGGCTTTTGTGTATGGCCAAACTACTGCCGGAGCAATATGATTTCTATATGGTGAAGGTCAAACGGATTTTGACCATGTTAAATCCTATTTATC
>CAYMRI010000004.1:17323-24104 GCA_964392835.1 uncultured Eubacteriales bacterium | reverse complement strand
CCACCACGCCTTTGCAGGTGGCGCGGTATCAGGTGGAGCCTTATGTAGTTGCAGCGGATGTGTATGCAGACCCGGATGGGCGCATAGAAGGAAAGGGTGGATGGACCTGGTACACCGGTGCGGCAGGATGGCTACAACAGGTGGCACAGGAATATTATGAAATGACGCAGGAAAAAGAGGTTTAAGCAGAGCCGCTTTTTTTCTGGGTGGTTTTCCCCAGCACATAATCTGCGTCCACGTTATAATACTCACATAGGGTTAATAAATGTCGGATGGGCAGAGCATTCTGCCCTTTTTCATATCTGGAATACACTTGTTGCGTGGTTTGCAAAACATTGGCGACTTGTGCCTGCGTTAAATCGTGGTCTTCCCGTAGTTCTCGTATGATTTCTACGTAAGTTTTGCTGTTGTTGTACATAACCTGAAACACTCCCAGCATAAGTTTACTTTCAACAAACTTACTGTATCACAAAAAGTATGTTGTTGCATAACATACACTATATTAAGTGTAAAAATGAGGGGAAAGTGGGAATTATCCGGTTACAAATTTGATTTTTGACTGGATGGCAGTATAATAGAGGCAGGAATACGCTCTAAGTAAATTTTGGCTTTGGAGATGAGAATAACATGAAAAACAAGATTTTTTCCATATGCTTTCGGCTTTTGGGTGTTGTAGCCCTGATTGCTTGCGTGTATCTGCTTGTGGGAAGCGTGCAAAACTATATAATGCAGCATGAACAGCGTGATTGGACGGTGCAGACAGCGCAGGTGTCGGATATTTCCAGCCGGATTGTCAGCAGTGGTAGTGGCTTTCACCGTAGGTCCCGAACGGTTTATGATATCACCTATCAGTATGCGGTAGAGGGAAAAACCTATACCGGCAACCTAAACGGCACAAACAAAATCCGTATGCTGGGTGATGAACTGAAAATCAAGTATAATCCAGAAGCGCCAGAGGAATCCACCACAACATTGTCCCCACAACTCAGCGATTTGCTGATTCCTATGGGAGCGGGCATTGCGTTTGGCGTGGTTGGATTTTTCCTGTCCGGGCTGTGGGCTTGGATTCGTAAAGTGCAAAGACGGCGTCAGGTGGAAGAGGGTAGGCTGCCGGAAGAGGAGGAAGAAATTCTGCCGCCGGAAGCCTATGCTTCGGACGAGGAGACGAAGAGGCAAACGATACCGAAAGGTCCGGCGATGGTAATTCTGCAACGGGTTATTCCTATGTTGCTTATAGTTGGCATGATTGTGGTTGCGTTTGTTGTTTTCTCAGGCAAGGATGCAATTCCGCCGCAAAAGTTTGCAGACACTTTGCAATCCATGGGGTATACGACGGTTGATTCTACAGAAAAATTACAACAAGAATGGAAAGTTGGGTCCATGCTGGAGCAGGCGACTTCCCTTGACACAGGGGATATCCGCATAGATTTTTGCGCCATGGATACTTTAGATAGCGCCAGAAATTTGTACCATGGAATGACCCTTCCGGTGGACAAAGGGGCAGAAATGGAGAATAGTGGGCAAAATTACGAGATCTATTCCATTGAGAACGACCAACTGTATACTGCCAAACTCCGGGTTGGAAGTACGGTCGTTTATGCTGCTTGTACACCCGAACACCATGCAGAAGTGGTTGATATCCTGAAGGCTATCGGGTATTGGGAAGGATGAAGAGATTTGAGGTAAACTAGGCATTTTTCTGCGAAACTGCCATAATTTTTATCTGGCGGGGAGACTCCCCGCCATTTTTATTAAGGAGAAGGTATGAAAGAATTAAGTGTTTTTGTTGATGAATCGGGTGATTTTGGCGAATATGAAAAGCATGCACCCTATTATATTGTAACGATGGTATTTCATAATTAAGACATGGATATTGCTGCTAATATAAGTACTTTGGACAATGCACTAAAACAGATAGGATATGGTGACGGACAAGCAATACATACAGAACCATTGATTAGACGTGAAAAACCCTATCAGTTTTTTTATCCTAATGCGAGGCGTGCAATTTTTTCTAAACTATACTATTTTACATTGAGTTGTGATATTAAGTATAAAAGCTTTGTGTTCCGTAAAAGTGAATTTGAAAATATTTTTAAATTAGAAGCAAGAATAGCTAGAGATTTATCGCAGTTTATTCGAGATAATTTGCCATATTTTCAAATGTATGAAAAAGTAATTTTATATTATGATAATGGTCAGCATGAGTTGAATAGAATTTTAAATACTGTACTTGCAACCCAGTTGGCAGACTATGATGTACGAAAAGTGATTCCTAGTGATTATCGATTATTTCAGGTTGCTGATTTGATTTGTACATTAGAGCTATTGAAGATAAAAACAGAACATGGACAGTTGTCTAATTCAGAGGAAAAAATATTCCATTCTAAGAAAGAATTAAAAAAGGATTTTTTGAAGGGTATTAAGAAGAAAGCGTTTTGAGGTTCCGATTTGGAACCTTAATGCGCAATTTCCCCAAACACCCCTCTACAAAAACACAAAAAAGTGTGCTACAATGTACTTTATGTAAGTATCCGCCGAGGATACCAATAAACGGAAAGGAGCGGGAAACATGAAAGCCATTCAGATTTATGATTCTACCTTGCGAGACGGCGCGCAATCAGAAGGTATATCCTATTCTTTACAAGATAAGATTCATATTGCCAATGCCCTGGACAATTTAGGTGTGGCATATATTGAAGCAGGAAATCCCGGTTCCAATCCGAAGGACATTGCGTTTTTCCAATACCTAAAGGAACATCCGTTGCAACATGCCAAGCTGGTGGCCTTTGGCAGTACGAGGAAAAAAGGAATTGCGCCAGACCAGGACTCCAATGTTATGTCACTGTTACAGGCAGGCACACCCTGCGTGGCTATTTTTGGAAAAGCTTGGGATTTACATGTGACAGATGTGCTGAAAGCAACCTTGGAAGAAAACCTTGCCATGATTGCAGATACCGTTGCGTTCTTGAAAACCAATGGGAAAGAAGTGGTCTTTGATGCAGAACATTTCTTTGACGGTTACAAAGCAAACAGTCAATATGCCATGCAGACCTTGGAAGTAGCAGCAAATGCAGGTGCCGATGTACTTTGCCTTTGTGACACCAACGGCGGTTGTTTCCCGGAAGAAATCAAAGATATTACCAAAGCGGTGGTAACCCAATTTCCGCAGATAACCGTGGCAATCCATACCCACGACGACGGCGGTATGGCGGTGGCAAACAGCATTATGGCGGTGGAAGCCGGTGCCGGACAGGTGCAAGGAACCTTGGCTGGCTTTGGAGAACGATGTGGCAATGCCAATTTGTCTGCGGTGCTTGCAAACTTACAGGTGAAACGGCAAATGCAGTGCATCCCAGATGACAAGTTGCCAAGCTTGACACAGACTGTGCGGCAGATTGCGGAGATTTCTAATATTAAATTAAACCGTGGTATGCCTTATGTTGGGAAAAACGCATTTACGCACAAGGCTGGCATGCATGTGGACGGTATTTTAAAGAGTGAAGGCTCTTTTGAACATGTGGCTCCGGAGTCGGTAGGTAACACCAGAAAGATTGTGATGTCGGAAGCAGCAGGCAGAAGTCTGATTGTGGAAAAGGTAAGAAGATTTTTCCCGGAACTGCAAAAGGATTCTCCGGAAGCAGCACAGATTTTAGAACGGCTGAAAGAATTGGAATATCAAGGATATGTATTTGAAGGAGCGGAAAGTTCCTTTGAACTTATGGTAATGAAGCTACTGGGCAAATATGAACCTGAGTTCAATTTGGAAAAAATGAATGTGTTCAGTGAGCAAACCTTATCTGCAGGCCACAAAGCCGCATCTGCCATTGTGAAAGTCAGTGTGGGAGACAAAAGCGAAATTACTGCGGCAGAAGGAGACGGTCCGGTCAATGCCATTGACAAGGCTTTACGAAATGCCCTGGGCACCTTTTATCCCCAAATCGGCGAAATGCGCTTGATAGACTATAAGGTACGTGTGTTGGATTCTTCCGATGCCACAGGGGCAAAGGTACGGGTACTTATTGAATCCACCAATGGCAAAGAATACTGGACAACGGTTGGGGTGTCCAACGACATTATTAAAGCAAGCTTTAGAGCTCTGTTGGTCTCTATTGTATTTAGATTGATGAAAGATAACCAGGAAGAACATAGAAAGGCAGGATTGTAACATGGGTATGACAATGACACAGAAAATTTTGGCTGCACATGCGGGCAAAGAATCGGTAAAGGCCGGAGAATTGATTATGGTAAACCTGGATTTGGTTCTTGGCAACGACGTAACCACCCCGGTAGCAGTCAAAGAATTTATTAAAGTAGGTGCAAAAGATGTTTTTGATAAAAACAAAGTTGTGGTTGTATTGGACCACTTTACACCGAATAAAGACATTAAAGCAGCAGAACAATGCGTGATTTCCAGAAATTTTGCAAAGGAAAAAGGCATTGTGAATTTCTATGATGTAGGACGTATGGGCATTGAGCACTGCCTGTTGCCGGAAAAAGGATTGGTGGTTCCGGGTAACGTGGTAATTGGCGCAGATTCCCACACCTGTACCTACGGTGCGTTGGGTGCATTTTCCACCGGTATCGGCTCCACCGACATGGCTGCAGGTATGATGGCGGGAAAAACATGGTTTAAGGTGCCTTCTGCAATTAAGTTCCACTTAACCGGCGAGCTGCAACCCTGTGTGAGCGGGAAAGACTTGATTCTGCACATTATCGGTATGATCGGTGTGGACGGCGCTTTGTACAAGTCCATGGAATTTACAGGACCGGGTGTTTCCTCTCTGACTATGGATGACAGATTTACCATCGCCAATATGGCCATTGAAGCCGGCGGTAAAAACGGTATTTTTGATGTGGATGACCAGACTTTGGCATATGTGAAAGAACATGCACCGGGTAAAGAATACACCATCTACAAGGCAGATGATGATGCAGAATATGACGAAGTATATGAAATTGATTTGGCTACCATCAAACCTACAGTTGCTTTCCCCCACTTGCCGGAAAACACAAAGACCATTGATGAAGTAGGGGACATCGCCATTGACCAAGTAGTGATTGGTTCCTGTACCAATGGTAGAATTTCCGATTTGCGGATTGCGGCAGAAATTATGAAGGGTAAGAAAGTGGCAGACGGCGTGAGAGCTATTGTGATTCCGGGCACCCAGAAGATTATGCTGCAGGCTATGGAAGAAGGTCTGGCACAAATCTTTATTGAAGCCGGTGCGATTTTCTCTACACCCACTTGCGGACCTTGCTTAGGCGGTCACATGGGTATTTTGGCAAAAGGCGAAAGAGCAGTTTCCACCACCAACAGAAACTTTGTGGGTAGAATGGGACATGTGGAATCGGAAGTATATCTGGCATCTCCGGCTGTGGCAGCAGCTTCTGCATTGACCGGTAAGATTTCAGACCCGAGAGTATAAAAGGAGGCAACCAACATGATAGTAAGCGGAAAAGTTTTTAAATACGGCGATAATGTAGACACGGATGTTATCATCCCGGCAAGATATTTGAATGTGTCTGACCCTGTAGAGCTGGCAAGCCACTGTATGGAAGACATTGATTTGGATTTTGTGAAAAACGTGAAGCCCGGCGATATTATGGTAGCCGGCAAGAATTTCGGCTGCGGTTCTTCCAGAGAACATGCTCCCATTGCCATTAAGCAATCGGGTATTTCTGTGGTTATTGCCAGAACCTATGCCAGAATTTTTTACAGAAACGCCATTAACACAGGTCTTGCAATTATCGAATGTGATGAGGCAGTAGATGGCATTAATGCCGGCGATGACGTGGAAGTGGATTTTGATACCGGCGTTATCACCAACAAAACCAAAAATGAAACTTACAAAGGCCAACCATTCCCGGCATTTATTCAAGGTATTATTTCTGCCGGCGGTTTGCTGAAGTATATGAATGAAAAATAAGAGAGGTGCTTAACATGAGCGATGTAAAAAGAATTGCAGTGGTACCGGGTGACGGTATCGGCCCTGATATTGTAAAACAGGCATTAAAAGTATTGGATAAGATTTGTGAGAAATACAATCATAAATTTGAGTATGTAATCGTTTTGGCCGGTGGCGCTTCCATCGATGCTTACGGAGAGCCGTTAACCGCAGAGTCTTTGAAGACCTGCCAAGAAGCGGATGCTACCTTCTTAGGAGCAGTAGGCGGTGAAAAATGGGATGTATTGCCGGGGCACTTACGTCCGGAACGTGCGTTGTTAGGATTGCGCAAAGGTTTAGGCGTGTATGCAAACTTGCGTCCGGTTAGTGTTTTTAAAGAACTTTCCGAAGCAAGCCCCTTGAAAAAAGAAATTGTAGGGGATGGTTTTGATTTCTTGTTTGTGCGCGAATTAACCGGCGGTATTTATTTCGGCGACAGAGGCCGTGATGAAGACGGACAGGGCGCTTACGATACCGAATATTATTCTGTAAAGGAAATTGAGCGTGTATTGCGTGTTGGCTTTAACACTGCCATGAAGCGTTCCAAGAAGGTTTGCGTGGTAGATAAAGCAAACGTATTGGAATCTTCCAGATTGTGGAGAGAAGTGACCAAGCAGGTTTCCGCAGACTATCCGGAAGTGGAAGTTTCTCACATGTATGTAGACAACTGTGCTATGCAGTTGGTGAAGAACCCGCAGCAGTTTGATGTTATCGTAACCACCAACATGTTTGGCGATATTTTGTCTGATGAAGCCAGCATGATTTCCGGTTCCATTGGTATGTTGGCATCCGCAAGCTTAGGAGACACCAAAAACGGCATGTACGAACCGATC
>CAYMRI010000004.1:0-17313 GCA_964392835.1 uncultured Eubacteriales bacterium | reverse complement strand
ATGCTTCGTTATTCCTTTGATATGGACACCGAAGCTGCTGCTATTGAGGCTGCTGTGAACAAGGTGCTGGAGCAGGGTTACAGAACCCGCGACATCGCCGGCAAGAATCCGGAAGGCTTCACCATTTTGGGCACCGAAGCCATGGGGGATATGGTAGTAAGTTTGCTGTAAGGTACAGGCAAACATGCGTGATGCGCCGCGTACTACAATTTGATATTTTTTGAAGCGAATGCAGTACAAATGAGGGTATTTGTACTGCATTTTTGCTATTTTCGAGGCATTTTGCAGTATTATAAAAGGACAGCGGGCGGTTCGAATCGTATGTTTCAAATTATCGCCCGGGCAAGTATGGTATCTCATAATGAACCGCCCTTGGGGTAGGGCATCTTTGCGTTTCCCGCCCGCAGCAGGTGTGGTATCGTTACGGCATGGATTATATGTGAAAATTACAATGTAATATGGGTGAGATACGGTAATCGCTGGGCGGTAAATCTTGAGATGCGGTCCGAACCGCTCGGATACTGCTTGAACAAGCAAAAAAGACCGCCCATCCGGGCGGCCTTTTCATTTTTCAACTTACAGTTCCATCAATGCTGATGCTTAATCAACCCCACCAACTTGGAAATTTCCATCGCTACCAACGGAACTAAAATCAATCCCAAGCCAATCAAATACAAATGCCACGGCAGTGTAATCAAACCAAAGGCAATGCCAACCGGTGTGAAGAGCACAAGTGCTACAAGTAAAGTGGATGCCAGTGCGGCTAGGTTTAAGGTACGGTTTTTGAAAGGTCCGATTTTAAACAGGGAGTGGTCGGAACGCATATTAAATGCTTGCACTATCTGAGAAAGAGCCAATACCATAAAGGCAAGGGTCTGGCCACCGGCAAGTTGACCGGTTACATTTTCTCCGATTTTAAAACCAATTAAGGTAAGAAGCGCAAACATACAGCCTTGCAATACTACACGGATGCCCAAACCACCGGCAAAAATGCCTTCGTTTTTCGGTTTCGGTTTCTTTTCCATAACATCTGCTTCTACCGCTTCCATGCCTAGCGCAATAGCCGGTAAACTGTCAGTTACTAGATTAATCCACAAAAGCTGCATGGAAAGCAGGGGAGTCTTATGCCACAACAACATGGCGGCAAACACGGTGATCACTTCGCCGATGTTGGTGCCCAGCAGGAAGCCTACTACTTTCTTAATGTTGGCATAAATACCACGACCTTCTTGTACCGCATCTACAATGGTTGCAAAGTTGTCATCGGTTAATGTCATATCCGCAGCGCCCTTTGCAACATCGGTACCGGTAATACCCATCGCACAGCCGATGTCAGCCGCTTTCAAAGCAGGGGCATCATTAACACCGTCACCGGTCATGGAAACAACTTGTCCTTTTCTTTGCCAAGCTTTTACAATACGAATCTTGTTTTCCGGAGATACACGGGCATAAACGGAAATTTGCTCTACCTGAGCATCCAATTCCGTATCTGTCATGGCATCCAACTGAGCACCGGTAATGGCACGATCGCCTTCTACCAAAATACCAAGTTCTTTTGCAATGGCAGAAGCAGTTACCACATGGTCACCGGTAATCATCACAGGCTTAATGCCGGCTTTGCGGCAGGTAGCAACTGCAACCTTTGCTTCCGGTCTCGGCGGGTCAATCATACCCACAAGACCCATGAAAGTAAGCCCGTTTTCCAATTCCCCAGAAGTAGGGTTAGCAGGAACAACATCAATTTCTTTATATGCAATGGCAAGCACACGCAATGCATTTTCGCTCATGGATTCTGTCATACGCTTTGCAGTTTCCATGTCTCCTGCAATACAACGAGGAGCCATCATGTCAAAAGCGCCTTTGACGATTACGATATTTTTCCCATCCATCTGGTTTACGGTAGTCATTAATTTTCGATCGGAATCAAAGGGGATGCCTGCAACACGAGGATATTGTTTGTTTAAATCCTCTTTTGGCATGCCGTTTTTATGAGCTGCCAGTACGATAGATGTTTCCGTGGGGTCACCGATATGTTGTTCACCTTCTTCTGAAAAAATAACAGAACCATCACAACAAAGGGCGCCGTATTGTAACAATTTCTTAATGCTGTCGGAATTTTCGGAAGTAATCTCTTCTGTGTCAGAAGCACCGTCCAAGTATGCTTTTACCAATGTCATGCGGTTTTGGGTTAAGGTACCGGTTTTATCGGAACAAATAATGGAAGCACTACCCAAAGTTTCTACTGCGGGCAAGCGACGAATCAAAGCATTTTTCTTTACCATTCTCTGTACGCCGATGGAAAGTACAATGGTAACGATTGCGGGAAGCCCTTCCGGAATAGCGGAAACGGCTAAGGACACGGCGGTCATAAAGATTTCCAACGGTGGAATATCATTTGCCAAACCAACCACAAAAATAATGGCACAGGCAACCAAGGCAACAATCCCTAAATATTTACCAAGCTGTGCCAGCTTTTGCTGTAATGGTGTTTGGGTGTCATCTTCACTGTCCAACAAGTTTGCAATCTTGCCCATTTCGGTATCCATACCGGTGGCAGTTACCACGGCTGTTGCAGTACCGTAGGTCACGCTGCAACCGGAAAAAATCATGTTGCTCCGATCGCCTAAAGGGGCTTTTTTGTCTACAACAGCATCTGCATCCTTTTCGGAAGGCACAGATTCCCCGGTTAAAGCGGACTCCTCTGATTTTAAGCTGACACTGTGCAACAGGCGGGCATCTGCGGGAATAAAGTCGCCGGATTCCAATTTAATAATATCACCGGGTACCAATTGGTCAGCATTAATTACTTTTTCTGCACCGTCACGAATGACTCTGGCATGGGGTGCCGACATGTTTTTCAAAGCGTCCAATGCTTTTTCTGCCTTGCCTTCTTGATAGACACCCATAATCGCATTGAGAACGACAATGAGCAGAATCAATCCGGGTTCAAATAATTCACCCCAATTTTTCTCTACGCAAACTACCGCAAAGGAAACAATGGCAGCAGCAATGAGAATGAGAATCATTACATCTTTAAACTGATCGATAAAACGCTGAAAGGTTGTTTTCTTTTTCTTTTCGCGGAGCTTATTGGGGCCATGCTTGGCTTGCAGCTCTGCGACTTGATTTGCGTTTAATCCCGTTTCCGAGTTGGAAGAAAGGATTTGCAAAACTTCTTCTTTTGGTTGATGATGAAGTGTCACCGTTGGTTCCTCCTATAATAAAAATATTCTTACCCCTTATTATAGCAGATATTTGGAAAAATTTTCATTGGACAATAAAAAAGTTTGTTACATTTTTAGGCGTTTTTGTAAAAGTGTCCAAAAATTCATAAAAAATTCATGGCGATGAAGCTGTTTTTCTGCTATACTAAGCAGCAATAAGGGAGTAGTCAGCACTATGTGCGATGAAGTCAACATCCTGGACTTGTTCCTGGCCTCATCTGAAATGGCGAGACTTATCTGCAGCGGCGGAAAGTCACGCCTTTTTTATTTGCTTGCTGCAAATATATAGAATAGGAAGGAAATGGAATATGGCAGATTCAAACATAACAAAAAAAGCACTTGCCGGTGCTTTGAAGGAAAGAATGCAACGGACCCCTTTGTCTAAAATCACTGTGGGCGATATTTGTGAGACCTGCGATATGAACAGGAAAAGCTTCTATTATCATTTTCAAGATAAGGATGCACTGGTAAACTGGATTTTTGATACGGAGTTTTTAGATGGAATCAAGAAAAACGGCTGTTTTGGCGGCTGGGATTTCTTACATTCGTTGTGTTGGTATCTCTATGAAAATCGCAATTTTTACCGAAAGACATTGCAATTTGACGGGCAAAATTCTTTTCGCACCCATTTTCATGGAGTTGTTCATGCTGCGGTTGCGGCAGAACTGCGTGTGGCTTTTGCAGGAAAAGAAGTGCCGGAATTTCATGTTGTTTTTGTGACGGACGGCTTTGTCTGTGCACTGGAACGATGGATTATGGAAAAAGATTGTATTGCTCCCGACGAATTTCTGGAACAGGTTTTCTATGCGAAAACAATTGGCTCCTTTGGTTATCAAGCGACGCCATAATCCTCAGTGGCCGGGAAAGACTGTGAAAAGTGAAGTGTTACAGGAACCGGGACGTAGTTTCGGATGGGTATATCCGGAGTTTCCAGTAGACCTGGCTTTCTTTCGGGATGGAAAATGTTTCTGAGGTGACGATAAAAGAAATTTCTTTTCTAATGTGCGTGCAAGGTTTTGAAATTATTGACAATCAGAAAAATGGTTGGGAAGGCAGCCAACGATATACAGTACATGATTTTGAGGATGGAGCTATTCGTTTTCATTGCCTGTGATATGGCGGCTAAAAATCAGCGGGTTGATTTGGTACGGCAGTTTCTGGATGACCCGGACGGGCATGTGCGCAAGCTGGCCTACGATATGGTAAAGATTTAACTACAAATCCCCCGAAATAGACCAATTTGTAGTTAAATGACACGAATAAATACTTGGGTTGATTCAAATTCATGTAATAAGTAGTTAAATTTAACTGCAAATTTTTAAAAAATCACTTGTTTATAGTTAATTTTTGAGTAAAACGTAAGGGGCTTAACTACAAACTAATTAAAATTGACTATTTGTAGTTAAATTTCCATACACGCAAGCTCACACACCGCTCCCAACATCAAGTTTTGTGAAAAATCTAACAAAAACACTTTACAACCCCTACTATCTATGCTAATATACACAGCAGACACACAAGTGTTCGTGAGTGATGGACGAATAAGCTTGGCGCAAGGCAAGGGAAGAGCCAAGTCGCGACAGGCGCACACGCGGACGGAAAGGAGAGGGCATATGGGCAAGGAAACACGATATTTGCTGGTGGATGCAGAAGTGCTGCCGGAGATTTTTCCTAAGATTATAGAAGTGAAACAGCTTCTTGCCAGGAAGAATGGAATGTCAGTACACGAAGCAGTTAATACTGTAGGTATCAGCAGAAGTGCGTATTATAAATACAAAGATTCTGTGTTTCCGTTTAATGAGATTTCCACCAATAGCATTATTACATTGCATTTGATTGTGGAAGACTCTGCGGGGGTATTATCAAAAATCCTCGGTACCATTGCCAATACCAAAGCAAATATTTTGACCATCAATCAGAATATTCCGGTAAACGGACTGGCGGATGTGACCGTTGCGTTGGAAACCCACCATATGGAGCAGAGCATGGAAACACTGTTATCTGCCTTAGAGCAGATTCCGGGTGTGCGGCAACAGGGGATTTTATCCCGAGAATAATCGCTGAAAATAATAAAGAAGCAAATAGGAGGCTTTTGAAATGATAAAGGTAGCAGTCATTGGATTTGGTGTAGTCGGTTCCGGTGTGGTGGACATTATCCACTATAATAAGGATGTGCTGGAACAGGCAACCGGTGAAAGAATTGAATTAAAGAAGATTTTGGATATCAGAGAATTTCCGGAAGACAAACACGGGCATTTGGTAACCGCCAATGCGGACGAGATTTTTGATGATCCTGAAATTGATATCATTGTAGAAACCATGGGTGGCACAAAGTTTGCCTATCCCTATTCTGTACGGGCTTTGAAGTCGGGAAAACACCTGGTAACTTCCAATAAGGAAATGGTAGCAGCACATGGACCGGAACTGTTGCAACTGGCAAAGGAAAACGGCGTGCGCTATATGTTTGAAGCAAGTGTAGGTGGCGGTATTCCTATTATCCGGCCATTGACTCTTTGTTTAGGCGCAAACCATATTACAGAAATTTATGGTATTTTAAACGGCACCACCAACTATATCCTGACCCAAATGAAGGAAACAGGAAAGAGCTTTGATGTGGCGCTGAAGGAAGCACAGCAAAAAGGGTATGCAGAAGCAAATCCCAGTGCGGATGTGGATGGATTTGATGCTGTAAGAAAGATTGCAATTCTGTCCAGCGTAGCATACAACCAGTTTGTAGATTATACCAAGCTGTCCTGTGAAGGTATCACAAAGATTACCACAGAGGATGTGGCATTGGCAGAATCTTTGGGTTATGCAATCAAATTGATTGGTTACAGTAAGAAGGATGAAAAGGGTATTTTGGCAAGAGTCAGCCCAATGCTCCTCCCCAAATCTTACTTAATGGCAAATGTAAATGATGTGTTTAATGCTATCTGCGTAAAAGGGGACTTTATCGACGAAACCATGTATTATGGCAGAGGCGCAGGAAAAGATGCCACCGCCAGCGCAGTAGTAGGGGATATTGTGGATATTATTAAAAATCCTAAGGCAACTGCAAAGTCTGACTGGAGCGTGGCTACGGAAAAACTGGTTGGCCAAGGGGAAGCCGTATCTGCATTTTTCGTAAGGTATGAAGAAAATGGCGTAGCAAAAGCTCTGATGACAGATGCAATGCCGGAAAATCAGCTGGACGCATATCTGGCAGAAAAGAATTTAGATGTGAAAAATGTCATCCGTGTGATGGGGTAAGGTAGTAAGCAACAAAAGGAGAATAGATTTATGAAAGTAGCAAAATTCGGCGGAAGTTCTTTGGCGGATGCTGCACATGTAAAACAAGTTTGTAATATTGTACTTTCCGATAAAGAAAGACGATTGGTGGTGGTTTCTGCGCCGGGAAAACGTTGCCCGGAAGATACCAAAGTAACGGATATGCTTATTCAATTGGCAGACATCTATATGAACACCGCAGATCCCGATTATCAAGAAAAAGCAGAACAACAACTGCAGGCGGTGGTAGCTCGTTATAACAGTATTGCGGAAGAGTTGCAAATGGATTCCGACATTGCTACCGTGATTGAAGCGGATTTAAGAAGCCGCTTGGCTTTAAAGAAAAACGGAAAGCGTTTGGAGGACGGTTCTGTGCAGGAAGTTTCCGATGCCCAGTTTATGGATTTGATGAAAGCGGCGGGAGAAGATAACTCCGCGAAGCTGGTGGCGTCCTATTTGATCAGCATTGGGGTCGCAGCCCAATATATCAATCCCAAAGAAGCAGGCATGATTTTAAGCAAAGAATACGGCAATGCAAGGGTATTGCCCCATTCTTATGAATCTCTGCACAAGCTGAACGAAAATGAAAATATCATGATTTTTCCTGGGTTTTTCGGCTATTCTGCAGATGGGGATGTGGTAACATTTTCCAGAGGTGGTTCCGATGTAACCGGTGCAGTTTTGGCGGCGGCTGTGAAGGCTTCTGTGTATGAAAATTTTACGGATGTGGATTCTGTGTATGCGGCTAACCCCAATATTATTCAAAATCCCAAGCCTATTCCGGTATTTACCTATGCAGAAATGCGGGAACTTTCCTATGCGGGATTTAGCGTACTTCACGAAGAAACCCTGGAACCTGTATACAAAATGGGAATTCCGGTCAATATCCGCAATACCAACAATCCGGATGCACCGGGTACCATGATTGTACCGCAACATACAGATTTGGACATTGATTTGCCGGTAGTGGGCATTGCAGCAGATGGTGGATTTTTCACTTTGAATGTAACCAAGTACATGATGAACCGGGAAATCGGTTTTGGTAGAAAACTGTTGCAGATTTTTGAAGAAGAAGGGGTTTCCTATGAACATACTCCTTCTGGTATTGACAGCATCTGCGTCATTGTCAGAAACAAGAATTGTCCACAGGAAGTACTGAACCGAATTGTGCGAAAGGTTTACAATGACTTACAGGTGGATTCTGTGACATTGCATGAAAATGTGGCCATTGTGATGTTGGTAGGCCAAGGTATGACGAAAAATGTAGGTGTGGCTGCCAGAGCCACCACGGCCCTTTCCAATGCAGGGGTTAACATTTCCATGATTAACCAAGGTTCTTCCGAAGTCAGCATTATGTTTGGGATTGAAGCTGTAGATTCTTTAAAGGCGGTGCAGGCGTTATATGATGAATTTTTCTGATAATGAACGGTTAAACAAGCAACTGGACTTTCTCATTGAGATTGATAAAATGAAAAATGTTTTACGGCAGACGCTACTGGCAGACGGTTCTCGGCAAGAGAACGACGCAGAACATTCCTGGCACTTTGCCATTATGGCCATGGTACTGTATGAGTATGCCTATTCCCCGGAAGTGGACATGCTGCGGGTGCTGAAAATGGCTTTGGTGCACGATTTGATTGAAGTGTATGCAGGAGATACCTTCTGCTATGATGAAGCAGGAAATGCCACCAAAGAAGCCAGAGAAAAGGAAGCGGCGGACAGACTGTTTGGTAAACTGCCTACAGAACAAGGGGCTGAAATACGGGCGCTTTGGGAAGAATTTGACGCCATGGAAACGCCGGATGCCATTTATGCAGCGTCCATCGACAGACTGCAGCCTCTTATCAATAACTATTTGACCCAGGGACATACTTGGAAAAAAAGTGATATGATTACCAGCGATAAGGTATACAAAAGAATGGAGCCCATTCGCACAGGCATGCCTAAAGTCTGGGAGGTGGTGGAATTTATGATTCAGGATTCCATCCGCCAAGGGTTTTTAAAGGAAAGCTGAGGATACCGCAGAAGGTTCCTACGCCATAGGAAAGATGCAATAAAAGGAACAATACCGGCAGGGCCAAATTGGTCAGGCCGGTTTTCTTTTGTGCTATGGTAAGCATGCTCATGGCAAGATTTGCAAAGAGATAAGCCCCCCAAAGCAAGAGGGCAGGGATTGCACTCCAAACAAAGGCTAAAACAGTAGTCAACAAAATGGCCAGCACAAAAGCAAAGGGTACAAAATGAAACAGGGAAAGACATCCCGGACAGACAAAAACGGTCAGTCCAATCCAGTATCCGTTTTGAAATTTCTGCTTCAACATTTTTGGTAAGGTACTTCTGGTATGCTGATAGCTTACAATGGAAGGGTCAAAGCAAAAACGATATCCTGCTTTGCGCATGCGATAGTGTAACTCGTTGTCTTCCGTGCGAATTAAATTTTCGTTGAATAACCCTGCTTTTTCAAACACTTCCCGCCGGTAAGCGGCATGGAACATGGTGTTGACATAGCGGCGTTGGGCGGTCTCTGTACGGCGATAGGAAGCAATGCCGGAACCAAACATGGAACTTTCCGCCAAAAGCAGGGTTTCTTTCCATGGGGTAGGGTCTACAATCACATTGGGCCTGGGTCCGCCGGAAATGCATTCGCCGTCTTCCAAACAACGAACATGATTGGCTACAAAATCTGCAGGAATATGGGCGTGGGCATCTACTCGCACGATTGCATCTCCTGTGGCGGTGCGAATGGCGACATTCCAGCCGGAAGGCTGCGTTTTTTTAGGATTTTGCGCCACAATAACTCGTTCAAATCCAGTTGCACTGTCTGCAAACTCCTGCATGATAGCATAAGTCCGGTCTGTGGACATGGCATCCACCAACACAACCTCTATTAGGTTGTGGGGGTAGGTTTGCGTCACTACGTCGGTAAGCAGACCGGGCAAACTTTCTTCTTCGTTATAGGCGATGATACAGACTGATATTCTCATAACCTTTATACATTAAAGCGGAACAAGGTAACGTCCCCATCCTTCATCACATATTCTTTTCCTTCGGAACGGACTAGTCCTTTTTCTTTGGCAGCTGTCATGGTGCCGCAAGCCATTAAGTCATCATACGCTACAATTTCTGCACGGATAAAGCCACGCTCGAAGTCAGAGTGAATCTTTCCGGCAGCCTGCGGTGCTTTGGTGCCATTCTTTATGGTCCAGGCACGCACTTCCGGTTGTCCGGCAGTTAAATAACTGATTAAGCCAAGGAGCTTGTAACTTGCCTTGATTAAACGATCCAGGCCGGAAGCTTCCAGACCTAAATCTGCTAAAAATTCATTTTTCTCGTCGTCATCCAACTGGGAAATTTCCTCTTCGATTTTGCCGCAAATGGTAATGACTTCAGAACCTTCGCTGTCCGCAATTGCTTTGACCTTTGCTACATGCGGATTCGCAGAAATGTCCATCAAGTCTTCTTCGGATACGTTGGCAGCATAAAGCACTGGTTTCATAGAGAGCAGCATAGCCTGATTGACCTGTTGTAATTCCTCTTCTGTGAAAGATAATGTTCTGGCAGGCTTCCCCTGTTCTAGCGCATCATAGATGCGGGTAAATAAATCCACTTCTGCCTGGTATTTTTTATCTCCCTTTAAGGCTTTCTTTGCTTTGTCAATGCGGCGTTCCAGCATTTCCATATCGGAAAAAATCAATTCCAAATTGATGGTTTCAATATCCCTGGGCGGGTTAATGGAACCGTCTACATGGACGATATCACCGTTTTCAAAACAACGTACCACATGGACAATAGCGTCCACGTCACGGACATGGGATAAAAATTTATTTCCCAGACCTTCGCCTTTGCTGGCGCCTTTTATAAGACCGGCAATATCTACAAATTCTACCACCGCGGGGGTAACCTTTACCGGGTTATACATCTCTGCCAGCTTATCCAACCGTTCATCCGGCACTGCCACAGTACCCACATTTGGCTCAATGGTGCAGAAGGGATAGTTGGCGCATTCGGCACCTGCATTGGTAATGGCATTAAACAATGTGCTCTTTCCTACATTCGGTAGGCCTACGATTCCTAGTTTCATATAATTCTCCTGTACAATTTATTCAAAAAAATATATAATAAATTCATAAAATATCTATTAAATTAAACTGTGCATATTATATAATAGTAAAAAATACGTTGCAAGGGGTTGAAAAGGAATGTATAAAAATCAAACCGTGTTGATTGTGGATGATGATGTGAATATTTGTGAAGTCATCGGTCTTTATGTAAAGAAAGAGGGTTTTCAGGTGGCTTATGCCCACAACGGTTTAAAAGGGATTGAAGCTTTTAAACAGGCTACCCCCAATATTGTGATTTTGGATATTATGTTGCCGGGTGCTGATGGTTGGGAAGTTCTCAGGGAAATTCGTAAGACAAGCTCTATTCCGGTGATTATGTTGTCTGCCAAAGGAGAAACTTTTGATAAGGTACTGGGTCTGGAATTGGGTGCTGACGATTACATGGTCAAGCCTTTTGAACCGAAAGAATTAGTGGCACGTATCAAAGCAGTGTTGAGACGATATGAACATAAGGCAGACGATGCAGAGGAAGTGGTATATCCGGGCCTTTCTGTAAATAAAAGTGACTATGTGGTAAAGATGAATGGCGAAGTGGTGGAAATGCCCCCGAAAGAATTGGAATTGCTTTTCTTTCTGGCATCCAATCCCAACAAAGTGTACACCAGAGAGCAGTTGCTGGAAAAGGTATGGGACTTTGATTATTTCGGGGATTCCAGAACAGTAGATGTCCACATTAAGCGGTTAAGAGAAAAATTAGACGCAGAAAATACCAACTGGCAATTAAAGACCGTTTGGGGTGTGGGCTATAAATTTGAAGTGAAATAAGGTAGGGAATCCATGAGAAGCCAGAAACCTTCCCAAACGCTGTTTCGTAAGATATTGCTGATGTTTACCGCTGTCACAGCCCTATTGTTTATCATTGCCGGGGTTTTACTATCCCAGTTTATGGTTTCTTACTCTGTTACTGAAAATGTCAATCAGATGGAACAAGCAGCCGATTTGATTGCAGATACCATTGAAATTTATCAAAGTGAAGAAGACGGCACCAATACCTATTGGATTACGGGTATTGATAAATATGCTACATCTTATTATGAATTAACAGGTTCTTATGTTTATATTGTGGACAATCAGGGACAGATTCGTGTCTGTGCGCCGGATGTGACAGAAAGTGGGGTGGCAAGCAATCTGCACAATCAGGCAGGCACTTATTTTTTTCGGAATGAAAAGCAATATCTTTCTGTCTTGAATACCAATGATACTTTGGTCAATAACGGAGATTATTACGGGTTGTATGCGGGGACCGGCGGTAACTGGACCACCATCGCAAAACGGTTGGAAACGGTGGATGCAGACGGTAATCCTTTGCCCTATGGTGCAGTGATTATCAGCCGACCGGATTTGACCGTATATGTGTCCAGAACCAGCGTAGTTCGCTTTTTTATGATTTCTGTTTTTATTGGATCCATATTAGCCATTGTTTTAACAGCTTTTTTGACCAAGCGACTGATGGAACCCATTGAAAGCCTAAAAGCAGGAGCAAATGCGGTTTCTCGTGGGGATTTTTACGGAAAGATAGAATATGACGGGGAAGATGACATGGGAGATTTGATTCAGTCATTTAATTCCATGACCCGTTCTTTGGCTACGTTGGAGAAAAATAAAGATGATTTCATCGCCAATGTTTCCCATGAATTGCGTACCCCCATTACTACCATTCGCGGCTTTATTGAAGGAATGTTGGATGGCACCATTCCCCAAGAACGTTGGGAACATTATCTTATCATTGTGCGGGATGAGGTAAACCGTATGAATCAGTTGGTCAATGACCAATTACAATTGGCCAGATTGCAAAAGGGCGGTAACCAGGTAAAACAAACCTCCTTTGATATCAATGAAATGATTCGTCAGGAGATTATTAAAAACGAAAAAAATATTGAGGAAAAACAGATTGAAATTGTAGTAGAATTTGAGGGTGAAAGGCAAAATGTATTTGCAGAAGAGGAATCCATCCGTCGTGTTATTATTAACCTGCTGAACAATGCTATTAAATTTACCCCGGAGGGCGGCGTGATTACATTAGGTACGTTCCGTAAGAAAAAACTGGTAGAGATTTATGTGAAAGATACCGGCGTTGGAATCCGGGAAGGGGAGGAAGAAGCTATTTTTGAACGGTATTTCAAATCCGATCGTTCCAGAGGGATGGATAAGACAGGCACAGGACTTGGCCTTTCCATTTGTAAAGGCATCTTGAGTGCTCACCAACATGACATCATTGCACAAAACAACAAGGACGGACCGGGTGCTAAGTTTACTTTTTGGCTGAATGCGATTTAAGGAAAATAAAAAGGATAAAAGGATAGCGTATGCGCGAGTTTGAAAGAGAAGAAGTATTATGGGAACCGGAAACGGGGATGGAAAACCGACAGACGGAGCAGGTGGAGAGCTTACCGGAAGTGCAGGTAGAGGAAATGCGGGCGGAGGAATTTGAAATCCCGGATATTCCTGCTGTGTTTTCTGTTCCGGAAGGTTCTGCACCGGCACCGAAAGAAGAGATTACAGAGGAACCCCATGTCTGGAATGCAAAGGTAGCAAAAAAGCAGATAAAAGAGGTCAAAAAGAAATATAAATTAGAGAAAAAGAAGTTGCGCAGGGAGCGGCGCAAGCGAGGCCCGACCCGTGGAACGCTGTTGCTCACCGGATTGCTTTGTGGGTTGCTGGGGGTTGCCTTGGGTGCTGTTGTCACCTGGTTCTTACTGACAATACTCTAATGGAGGTTATAAATGGAGAAAATGATGCAGATAAATATAGAACAATTATACCAGTCATTACAATCAGCAAAAGAAATGATGGCCCAGTATCGCTGTGCCATTTTAGAAGTAGAAACTAAGTTTAAAGTGCTAAACGAACAGTTTTCTCTGCAACATGAGAGAAATCCCATTGAAAGTATTAAGTCACGGTTAAAGTCCGTCGAAAGTATTGTAGAGAAATTGCAGAAAAGACAGTTGCCTCTTACCTTGGGGTCTGTGGAACAGAATTTACATGATGTGGCTGGGGTGCGGGTGATTTGTTCTTTTGTGGATGACATTTATATGCTGGCAGACTGCTTGCTGCAGCAGGATGATGTGCATCTTTTGGAACGTAAGGATTATATCCAAAAGCCAAAAGAAAACGGCTATCGCAGTTTGCATTTGATTATTGAAGTTCCTATTTTTCTGCAAGAGGGCAAAAAATACATGAAAGTGGAAGTGCAATTGCGTACCATTGCCATGGAATTCTGGGCGAATTTGGAACATCGTCTGCGCTATAAAAAAGATATTGACGAGGTACTCTTGGAACAAACTGCCCATGAATTAAATGATTGTGCCAAAATCAGCGCACTGCTGGACGAAAAGATGCAGCACGTACGGAATATTATTGAAGGGTAACGCTGTTTCTGATTTCTTCAAACATGGCATCATATTTCTCTGACCACAAACTGACCGGCGCAAACAGAGAGACCACAATCAGTTTCTTGTTTATTTGGGAAAAATACTGCTTGGCATGAATGCCTGCTGCAATATCATATTCCCAGACGCGGCTGTTGTAGTCATTGGTGGGAAAGGATTCCTGAAAATTTTTCACAGAAGGAGAAAAAGCTGCTTTTGCTTTTTCTAAAAAAACGCTGAGAGAGGTATCGGTGTTCCAGACCTCTACATAGCCGTGAATGTCCGTGCGGTCGGTCAATAAATCTACATGGTACTGCAGTTCTCCGCCACTTAGGTATTGTGTGTGGATATGAAACATATCTGCATAGGTAAATTGCAAATCCTGGTCGGGAGAAAGATAGACGGCTGCAGGAAGTACAAGAGAAACTTCGCTGTTAAGCACGGTTTCCCATTGCCAAAATGCATGGAAAAACAGAAAAATGACTGCAACTGCTGTCAAAATGATGATGACACGAAACAGGTTTTTTCTTGGCATTTTACCCACTGTCCTGCTGGAACAATCCTGCAATATGGTATGCACCCACACCTTCGGTTATGCATATGGTATAGTAACGATGGAAAGGATGAAAAAGCATATGAAAATCGTAGTGGTAAAAATGCCCAAAGTATTAAGCTGTATTTTTAGAAAGGTATTCCGAATGAACGAAAGCTAAAACTGCCTGTCTAAATGGCAAAGCCGCCGGATGTCCGACGGCTTTTATTTTAACAACTTTCTTCGTATTTTGTAATCCGGCATATATTGTTCTACCAAAGCCCAGAATTGTTTGCTGTGGTTATGATGAAGAATGTGTGCCAGTTCATGGACCACCACATAGTCAATGGCCTGGGGTGGATATTGCATCAGGTAATAGGAAAAGGAAATGCTGTTTTTGGGGGAACAGGACCCGAAACGGGTTTTGGCGCCGGTTATGGTAATGCGGGTGGGGGAAACGCCCATGATGTTGCTGTAATATGCCACCCGTTGGGGTAAATAAGCTTTTGCCTTTTGACGAAGCGCTTTACATTCCTCTGCAGTTGGTGCAGGGGGCTGGGTGGCCAAACGGCATTTTTGTTGTTCTATGGCCTTTGCAATCCAAGGTTCCTGTTGCGCTACAAAAGTTTCAATGATACTGGGAGAAATTCGCTTGGGTGCACGTACAATGACTTCTAAATTTTTGTTCACTTCCAATGCTAACGTGGTACGGTTGGAACGGATGACCTGATAAGGGTAGGGCATGGCTTCTCTCCTTTTGGGATAAATAGAAAAAATAGGATTCACGCCCAGCGCAAATCCTGCATTTTCATTGTAAACAATATTGGTTTTCTGCTTATGCTCTTGTAACTTTGCCGTCACGCAAACATTTTGTACAAACCTTCATGGTCTTCGGCGTACCATTCAATACAACCTTAACGCTTTGTACATTGGGCTTCCACTTTCTCTTAGCTCTCTTAGAAACCTGGGAACGGTTAATACTGATATGTCTACCAGAAATATTATCCTTACCGCATACTTGACAAATTGCCATTTATAATACACCTCCTCAAGATGATCATTACATTTTCATCGCTTACATTTTGCATGTACAGCAAGCAAAAGTTATATTAACATAAACCGCAATTGAAATGCAAGTTTTTTTTTACAAAAAAATGAAATAGCGGTATAATTGTCCTATGAATGAAAGAACAGGAGATTGCTGTGGAGATTGCAAACCTAAAACAAATGCCGGTGACTGCTATAAAAGGGGTCGGCGCAGAACGGGAAAAATTACTGCAAAAGCTGAATGTAAACAGTGTGTATGATTTGCTGTATGTTTTTCCGCGGGAGTATGAAAACAGAGGAAAACAAAAGACCATCAGTGAGCTGGAAGACGGAGAAACGGTGACGGTACACGCCATGATTGGCTCAAGACCGGTAGAACGGCGCATACGGTCCAATCTTTCTGTCTGCAAGTTTGCAATCAAAGACGCCACCGGCAATGCTTCTATTGTTTTTTACAACCAGCCCTTTTTGAAAAATACGTTCCGCTTTGGGCAATGGTATTATTTCTATGGCAAGGTTTCTAAAAATTTTGGTGTGGTAGAATTGCAAAGTCCTACTTATGATAAGGAAGCACAGGGCATTGTGCCGGTCTATCCACTGACCCAAGGCTTATCCCAGAATGTACTTCGCAAAACCATACAGACCGCATTTTCTCAGGTGGGACAGATTTCTGATTATTTGCCGGCCTGGCTTTTGGAAGAGTACGGCCTGTGTCCCCTTTGGGAGGCCCTTTATCACATTCATTTTCCTACGAATGAACAGCAGGTGGCAAGGGCCAGAACCCGGTTGGTGTTTGATGAACTATTTTTGCTGCAACTTTCTTTATTCCAAGTGCGCAATCGGTTAAAAGAGGAAGTACAAGGTTTTTCCTTTCAAAAAGTACCCGAATTACAACGTTTTATAGAAGGACTGCCATTTTCTTTGACGGATGCCCAAAGACAGGTTTTGCGGGAAATTGAAGCGGATATGGAAAGCCCTAAGGTGATGAACCGTTTGGTACAAGGGGATGTAGGGTCAGGAAAAACCATTGTGGCATTGCTTGCTATGTTAAAGGCGGTAAGAAGCGGTTATCAGGCGGCGTACATGGCGCCCACAGAAATCCTGGCAGAACAGCATTTTCGCAATATAAACTGCTTTTTGGAAGGCACAGGTGTGCGTACGGTTATTTTAAAGGGCAGTCAGAATCGAACACAGCGAGAGGCGGTGCTAACGCAGATTGCCGGCGGTGAAGCGGATATTGTCATTGGGACCCATGCCATCATTCAGGAAAGTGTGGTTTTTTCTAAGCTGGGTTTGGTTATTACGGATGAACAGCACCGTTTTGGTGTTCGTCAGCGTGAAATTCTGTCGGAGAAATCCCAAGGGGTACCGGATGTTCTGGTTATGACAGCAACACCCATCCCACGGACATTGGGTTTGATTTTATACGGAGATTTGGATATTTCCGTTATTGATACCATGCCAAGGGGAAGACTTCCCATTAAAACTTATGTGGTTGGCGAATCCATGCGCCAGCGAATTACAAAGTTTGTTTTAAAACAGGTGGAAGAAGGGCATCAGGTTTACATTGTCTGCCCGGCCATAGAAGAAAAAGAGGAAAATGCCGGAATGCCGGAATTGCAGCAGTTGAAAAAGGCGGAAGAATATTATAAGGAAGTAACGGACAGTGCAAATGGTGCCTTTCGTCATGTGCAAGTGGGTTTGATTCACGGAAAAATGAAGCGGGCAAAACAGGAAGCTACCATGGCACGGTT
>CAYMRI010000003.1:0-32867 GCA_964392835.1 uncultured Eubacteriales bacterium | reverse complement strand
CACCGCCATCGCTGCTATGATGAGTTTTGTCAATGAAGCATATGCTGCAGGCTCTTTGTCAAAGGGGGACTTCAAGAATCTGTTGTTATTGTTAAACCCGGTAGCTCCTCATATGACAGAAGAATTGTGGGAATTGACCAACATGGACGAAAAACCATTGCATGCCCAAAACTGGCCTGCCTATGATGAAGCAGCGCTTGTAAAGTCCACAGTAGAGTTGGGTGTACAGATCAATGGTAAGGTGCGTGCCAGAGTGGTGGTTCCGACAGAGGCAACACCGGCAGAAGTAGAAGCCATTGCCTTGGCAGACAGCACTGTGGTTGCACAAATTGAGGCTCTGAAAGCTCAAATGGGCGATGGTGCTGCTGTAAAGAAAGTGATTGTAGTTCCCGGCCGTTTGGTGAATATTGTGGTTGGTAAGTAAAAATTGGAATAAGTGTATAGAAGAAGGTCCTGCCCGGGTGGCAGGGCCTTTTTTAGTGGCACACGGGTGGTTGGGATTGCATGTCGGATTTTATCGTCCTGTTATGTACGCTATCTTAATAATTACCGCCCGGAACATGACGGTATCTCACCAAATTCAGTAAAAAAACCATTTATTTATGAAATTTTCTTTGTGTAAAAAAAGATACCCACCTTCTGCGGGCGGTAACTTCTGAGATACCGTATGTAAAAGGACGGTAACGACTGAGATGCAATCTGAACTGACCGACACAAATCAGACAATAATTTTTTATACTAAAAATTGACCAAACACAGTTGCACAGCGTTTTTATATCAAAAGGGAGGGGAAGCAGATGGATTCCATTGAAACAATTATACATACCTATGGCAATACACTGCTTCGCATTTGCTTGTGTTTGCTGGGAAATGAAAAAGATGCGGAAGATGCGGTGCAGGAAACACTGATGAAATATATGCAGAAGGCGCCAAGTTTTGAAAACGAAACAAAAGAAAAGGCTTGGTTGGTGACTGTGGCCACCAATCAATGCCGGGATGTGTTGCGGGCGCGCATAAGACATCCACAGGTGGAACTGGAATCCATACAACATTTTTCCATGGAAAAAGAAGAACTTGGCATTATGGAAGCACTTATGGCGCTGCCGGAAAAATTTAAAACGGTACTGTTGCTCCATTATGTAGAGGAATATAAAGTGGAAGAAATTGCCCGCATGATTGAGAAAACTCCCTCCGCAGTAAAAATGCGCCTGCAAAAAGGTCGTAAGCTGCTGGAAGAAAAATATCGAAAGGAGTTTCTGTGATATGGATATGCGTTTATTAAAAAAGGCTGCAGAGAAAATAACAATGCAGGATGATATGAAACAGCGGCTGGTGGAAAAGTGTCAGGCAGAAGGCTCGGTGGAGACGGAAATGTATCATATGGTCTTTGTAGATGCGCCGGTGGTAAAGCCGAAGAGTCGGTATGCCCGTTATGCATTTGCCTGCCTGGCAACCATTGTAATGATTGTAATGTTAGCCGTTACAGGAATTCTTTTGTACAATGGCGTTGAAATGGAAGTGGGTACTTATGCAATGGGAACAGCACAATGTACCCAAATTATTGAAGATATGGAAAATGCTTTTCTGGAGACGCGAAAGACAGGTGGCGGTAAAATTTTAATTGAGCACTCCAATGGTAGCAAAATGGAAGGGGAAGTAATTTTAGATGACTGGCGTTTAGACCAAGGAATTACCAACTGCCAATATTATTATTTTTCCAGAGGGTCGCAATGGTATCTAAAAAAGAATCAAGGTTATTACAATGGTTATTATGTAAAGAAAGAGGACCAATGGGAGGAACAGGAAAATCCTCTTCGGAGTGCCGGTTATGATTATACATACTGGATTAGCTATTTGTTGTTGGATTTTTGTGTGCCCGGTGCCTGGTATACCACAGACAACCTGGAAGAAGTTACTGTGATAAAAAAAGGTGGGGATACCATATATTTATTTGACTATGGTACTTATGGCTATCGGCGGTTTGTCGTTGACAAAAACCAAGTGATTCGAAAAGGAGAACTGCTGAAAACAGATATGACCGTAGAAAGAAGGTGTGTCTTTGAACCTTGCGAAGTGCAACAGATTGAAACACCATTTGATGAAAATATAGAAGCACTGAAAAAAACAAAACTGGATTTGGATGCGGACGGAACTTTGGACAACGTGGCTGTGGAGTATTTAGAAAATGGAGTAAAGGTAACAGTAAATGATACAAGTATGACATTGAACTATGGAGAAGAAATTCCTGCTGGCTATTATGCTGCATCCATGACCGATATGAAACGCTTTTTGGAACAGGATGCAGATACCGGCGCCGTTATTTTGACAATGCAGGCAGCAGATGCTATGAATACACAGTTTTTCGATTATACCCCGAGGAAAGAGCCTTTGTTTTGTGTAGTTGGCTATGACGGCACAGAATTGTATTTGTTAGGAAGTTACGAAGGAGAAGTGTTTCATGCATTAGGTGCAGACGGATTTTATGTACAACGGTATAATGAAGAAACCTTTTCTTATGAGAATATTGATTTTTTCTATGACAGAGAAAACAAGATGCTGGTGCAAACAGAAATAACAGAATAAAAACACCTCTTGCATGCCCGCCGTTTGTATACTACAATACAATTATTAAGGGTAAAGGACGGGTTTGCGTATTATGAAAATAAAATCAGGATTTGTTCTTCGAAAAATCGCCTCTTCCTGGATGGTAGTGCCGGTAGGAGAACGGGCTGCCGAATTAAACGGTATGATTTCTTTAAATGAAACAGCTGCGTTTTTGTGGCAGTTTTTGCAGGAAGAGCATACCAAAGAAGAAGCTGTGGCGGCTATGGTAGGAGAATTTGAAGTGACACCCCAGCAGGCTACACAGGATATTGATGTGATGATTTCCAATATGAAAGCCGCAGGGTTGCTGGATGGCTGAAGAAAGAAATACAAAAGGAATCAAAGAAATCAGGCAGGTGCTTGCTGCTGAAAAGTTGGCACCTGTCATTTTTGATGTTGTGGAAAGCGGTGGAGTGTTTCCACTGGTGGTTACCGGAACCAGTATGACGCCTACTTTACATCCCCAAAGGGATAAAGTGTTTTTGGTGTCGCCAAAGCAAAGGGTTCCTAAAAAGAAAGACATTGTCCTCTTTCGACGGGAAGACGGAACTTATGTGCTACATCGCATGATCAAAAAAGATAAGACCGGTAGACTGGAAATCAACGGAGATGCCCAAACTTGGACGGAGCAGATTACCTCGGGGCAAATTGTTGCTGTAGTGGAGGCCATTGAACGAAAAGGGAAAAAGTTCTCTGTTGACAACAAGAAATACAACGGGTTTGTAACACTTTGGGGATGGAGCAGACCGTGCAGGCCGTTTTTATTCCGTGTAAACCGTTTTTTGCGAGGAAAGAAAAATGATAAAACAGTATGAACCCGTTATCGGGTTGGAAGTACATGTGGAATTGTCCACTAAAGCTAAGATGTTTTGTAATTGCAGTACCCAGTTTGGAGCGGCACCCAATACACAATGTTGTCCTATTTGTACCGGTAAGCCGGGTGCGCTGCCGACACTAAATCCGCAAGTGGTAGAATATGCTGTGAGAGCCGGCCTTGCCACCAACTGCGAAATTATTAAAAATACATCTTTTGATCGGAAAAATTATTCTTACCCGGATTTGCCCAAGGGGTATCAAATTACACAATTTTATGAACCTATTTGTCAAAATGGGCATCTTATGATATCAACAGAACAAGGTGCGCAAAAAGAAATCCGCATACGAGAAATTCATATGGAAGAGGATGCGGGGAAGTTGACCTATGATGCCAACACCGGTGAGGTAGCAGTAGACCACAATCGATGCGGCATACCGCTTTTGGAATTGGTGACCCAACCGGATTTTGGTGATGCACAGCAAGTGGTGGCGTTTTTAGAACAATTGAAAAACATTTTACAATTCATAGAAGTTTCTGACTGCAAAATGGAGGAAGGTTCCCTGCGTGTGGACGTGAATTTGTCAGTGCGCCCGGTAGGACAAAAAGCTTTCGGTACTCGCACGGAAATGAAAAACCTCAATTCCTTTAAGGCTATTGCACGAGCGATTGAAGAAGAAAAGAAACGGCAGATTGCAGTATTAGAAGCCGGTGGCAGCATATCTCAAGAAACCCGCCGATGGGATGATACAAAAGGTGAGAGTCAGGCTATGCGGTTGAAGGAAAATGCCTCTGATTATGGTTATTTCCCGGACCCGGATTTGCCACCGGTCAAAATTTTGCAAGGGCAGATAGATGCAATCAGAAATTCTTTGCCGGAATTGCCGGAAGCCAGAAAGTTACGGTACATAAACCAGTTTGGGCTGTCTTCCTATGATGCGGAATTTTTAATTACTTCTAAAAAAATAGGGGAGTTGTTTGAAAAAGCAACTGCGGTTTGTCAACAGCCCAAGGATGTTGCAAATTGGATTATGAGTGAATGGATGCAACTTTTAAAGGGAAATATCGATGGTGCTGTGTTTGGGAAAATAGTTGGATTGGTCAATCAGGGCACTATTAATCGAAATGTGGGAAAGCAAGTTTTACAAGCTGTTTGCTTGGAAGGCGCAGACCCGGAAAGCTATGTAAAAGAACATAACTTGGCAATGATTTCCGATGAAAAAATAATTTTACCTGTTATTGACTGTGTGTTACACAATAATCTCAAAGCCGTCAAAGAATATCAGGAAGGAAAAGAGAAAGCGCTTGTTTTTTTCATGGGACTTATTATGAAGGAAATGCAAGGAAAAGCCAATCCTGAAACCACAAGGAATCTGTTGAAAGAACGGCTGAAATCATATATAATCTAAAATTAAGCAAGTGCAAATGAATCAAAAGGAATGTGAATTATGAAAAAAGTAATAAAAACCGGTATTTTATTATTGTTGATTACAGTATTGACCTGTATGGCAGTTGCATGTGATCAAGGAACGGAGGATACCCCGGAACCTACGCCGGCAGTTGGCACTGTCATAGACAATGGGGATGGTACGGTTACCACGATAACCCAGTTGGCAAATCCTATTTTGCCGGGATATCATGCAGACCCTTCCGCATATTTATTTGACGATACTTATTATATTTATTCCACCACAGACGGTTATATTGTCAGTGGCAATGGTGGTTGGCCTATGATTTGGACTTCCACAGACTTTGTCAATTGGAACGCAACGGAAATGGAATTATTAAACGACAAAGGCAAAAAATTTAGTAACGCAGGAGATGGTTACTGGGCACCATCTTTAGCAAAAGTTGGAGAAAAATATTATTTGTTCTTCACTTTGGCAGACTATAAAATTATGGTGGCAACAGGCGATTCTCCAATGGGTCCTTTCACCGTGCAAGGAGATGACCTTTTTCCTAAGAATAAAACCATTGACCCGCAAGCGTTCGTGGATGACGATGGCAGCCTTTACATCACCTATTTGATGTATGAAGACGGAGCGAGTGGGGACTTGCTTACTGCCATCACAAAATTAAATCCCGAAGACCCTACAGAAGTGATTGAAACAAAAGTAATAGAAGAATTGAGTCGTGTCTATCGTGAAGGGCAGGAAATTCTTAAGAAAGATGGGAAATATTATTTAATGTTTTCCGAAGGCGTTTGGACCGGAACGGATTATCATGTGGTATATGCCATGGCGGATAGCATTTATGGCCCGTATGAAATAAAAGGTACCATTTTGGAATCTGCCGATGAAGATTTGGTGGGTACAGGGCATCACTCTACATTGCAGCTAAAAGACGGCCAATATGTCATGGTTTATCATAGACAAAGTATTCCTTTTATAGGCTTTGGTTATCGCCAGGTTTGTGTAGACAATATGATTTTTAATGAGGATGGCACCATTCAAAAAGTAAAAGCATCTTATGATGGTATTGTCCTTGGTGTTACCACGTCTGCCCAAGAAGCAACATTGAAAAATGTGGCACAAGGTGCTACCGTTACCTACACTTCCGACCAAAAGGAAAGAATTTATGTACCGGAATATTTGGTGGATGGGACTTATCAAACATTGTTTAAAACAGCAAATGACGATGGCGAAAAAGAAATTTATATTGAATTAGCGCAGGAGTATGAAATCCAAAAGACAGAATTATATTTTGAATTTGGTTCTAAATATTATCGCTATAAAATAGAAACTTCTACTGACAATGAAAATTGGACACTCTATGCCGATCAGACATCAGGGAAAGTAAGAGTAACACCTCGGGTGGACGAAGGGGTTGTGACTGCAAAATATATTCGTATTACATTGACCGATTGCGAAAATATGAACAGAAACTACGGCTCTAAAAATCTTAGTGACCCACAACGTTGGAGAGAACTTTCCCGATATGGTCTTTTTGAATTTAAAGCGTATGCATATGTAACAGAATAAAATAAATGAGGAGATAAAAATTATGAAAAAAGGAATTAGAATGTTTTGCTTGTTGTTGACAATGACTTTGTTACTTAGCATGGCAGCTGCCTGTGACAACGGAGCAGAGGACACTCCGACGCCAACTTTGCCTGCCGGAACGGTCATTCAAAATGAGGATGGTACGGTTACTACTATTACACAATTAAAGAACCCTATTTTGCCGGGCTACCATGCAGACCCATCTGTTTGCAAATTTGATGATACCTATTACATCTATTCTACCACAGATGGTTATGTGTTAAACGGCAATGGTGGGAAACCTATGATTTGGAAGTCCACAGACTTTGTAAATTGGTCCGTTATGGAAATGGAACTGCTGAATGAAAATGGGAAGAGTTTTGACGGAGCAGACAACTATTTCTGGGCACCATCCATGATAAAAATAGGTGAAAAATATTATCTTTTCTTCACATTGGCCGACTACAAAATTATGGTGGCTTCCGGTGACTCTCCAGAAGGACCGTTTACCGTACATGGCGATGATTTGTTCCCGGACAACAAAACCATTGACCCACAGCCGTTTATGGATGACGATGGCAGTCTCTATATTACTTATCTTATGTATGAACATCAGGCCAGTGGCGATTTATTTACCGCCATTACCAAGTTAAATCCGGAAAATCCCAGGGAAGTTATTGAAACCAAACAAATTGAAGAACTGAGTTATACTTATCGTGAAGGACAGGAAATCTTTAAAAAGGATGGTAAGTACTATCTACTCTATTCTGAAGGAAATTGGACCGGAAGAGATTATCGTGTAGGATATGCGACGGCAGACAGTATTTATGGTCCGTATACCATTTATGGGACCATATTGGAATCTGCAGATGAAGATTTGGTAGGAACCGGCCACCACTCTACCATTGAATTGGAACCCGGAAGATATGTTATGGTTTATCATAGACAGAGCATTCCGTTTAATGGACAAGGATTTCGGCAAGTATGTGTAGATGACATGATTTTTAATGAAGATGGCACCATTCAAAAAGTAAATGCTTCCTATGATGGTATTTTGTTGGGTGTGACTACTTCCGCAGAAGAAGCAACTTTGAAAAATGTGGCAGAGGGTGCTACGGTTACATACACTTCCGATCAAAAGGAAAGAATTTATCTGCCGGAGAATTTGGTAGACGGAAGCTTCAGCTCAATATTTAAAACTGCCAATGATGAAGGCGAAAAGGAAATTTTAATTGAGCTGGCACAGGAATATGAAATTCAAAAAACGGCATTATATTTTGAGTTTGGCTCCAAGTACTATCGTTATAAGATAGATTTTTCTACAGATGGTACAAATTGGAACGAATATGCTGACCAAACCAGTGGAAGAGTTCGTACTACACCACGTGTTGATGAAGGCGTTATGAAAGCAAAATATATCCGTATCACTTTGGTTGATTGCGAAAGTTTGACCAGAAATTACGGTTCTAAAACCCTTAGTGACCCGTCCCGGTGGAGAGAACTTCCAAGATATGGTATCTTTGAATTTAAAGCATATGCATATGTAACAGAATAAACTTCAGACTGTTTTTAGGGATCGTAGAGAAATCTACGGTCCTTTTTATTGTTCCTGCCGTCGGATGATTAGATATCCCAAGAGAGCGAACCCCAGATAAACAAAACTTTGCCCTAGGCAATAAAAGGGACTGAGACCCTGTAATACCGGTAAAATGCCTTGGTAGAATAGGGCGAATACTGCACCGCCGATTAACCCGGCTACTCCGTAATAAGTAAGGGCAGAGGTGTGTTCCAGCAACCAGTGCAATAATTTGGCAATTCCTAAAAAACCAATGATTGCACCGAAAGCAAATAGCCCGACAATGGGCCATGCTGCGAAAGATTCTGTTAAATTGGATACGGCATGATAAACCGTACCATATTGATGAATGACCATAAGCATAACAGAACCGCTGACACCGGGAATTGCCATAAGGGCACAGGAAAACATGCCGGCGCCTACCACAATCAATGCATCCTTCCAGGACGTGATGGCTGAAATGGCTACCATGGAAGTCTCTTCCGGTGCGCCCATCCATAGCGTAATCCCCACCAATGCCGAAAAGGTAATACAAGGAAGAATCAAGTTCTGAACCTGAAAGGGAATTTGAGATGTTTTTTTGAAAATCAAAGGCAGACTTCCCAGTACCATACCAATGAAAAATGCGTAGGCAGGACCGGTATAATTTTCGCATACCCATAAAACCGCCTTGGTAGAAAGCAGTACGCCTACGCCGATGCCCAAAAGAATGGGAAGCAGAAAAACCGCATTTTTCCGAAAATGGGTGCGACGGAATAATGTACTGACTGCTTCTACCATTTTGTCATAAAGCCCCACCACCACGGCAAAGATGCTACCGGAAAGACCGGGGATAACAGCGGCAATGCCAATTAAAATACCTTTGAAAAAAGCAATTAGTTGTTTCATGAAGACCTCTTTGTCAAAAACTTTATTTTTAGTGTATGAATATTTTATAGAGTTATGTATAATGAGGGGTATATCGGAGGTGAAATATGAAGCGAAGTTTTTGGATATTTGCAGGATTGACACTGGGATGGATGGCATTCATTTTTTTCATGTCTGCCCAAGGCGTTGCGGATTCCAATCAGACCAGCGCCGGAATGACTTCTTTCCTTGCAGAACTGTTTTATGGAAAGGGCGTAGAATTGACAGAAACGATGTTGCATCCTGTTACGCTCTTGGTTCGAAAGACAGCCCACATGGCAGCCTATGCTATTTTATTTCTTTTAAGCTATGGGACAGTGCATTTTTATAAAAGGGGCTTCTCTGTGAAGATGTCAGGGTTATTTGCGCTGGGATGGACTGTTTTTTATGCTATAACCGATGAAATACATCAAATTTTTTCCGGACGCGGCGCTCTGGTGGCAGACGTGGTAATTGATGGGTTTGGTGCTTTGATTGGGGTGGTGCTGCTGTTTGGGATTGGAAAAATCTTGCATGCTGATGGCGGATGGAGAAAGGTTGGCTGGGGGTTTGTAACATTGTTAGGCGCCTGTTGCTTCTATGCCTTGACCTTTTTATTATTTCACGGCGAAGTAATTGGATTATTTTTTAAAAATTCTTAAGAACCCTATTGACAGTCAAATGACCATGTGATAAGATAAGAAACATAACCGAGCAATGCTGGAAAAAGGAGGGATGGCAATGGAACAGCAAAGGACTGTGCTGGAGGACTTGATGCCTTTTTTTGAAATGACTGATGGTTTGGCGTTGTCGCAGTTATGTACCATAACGAAAATTGAACCGGCTACCATTCAAAATTGGGTAAAGCGTGGATTTGTCAGTCGCCCGGTGGGAAAACGGTATTCTAAAGAGCAATGTGCCAGAATACTTATGATTCATGCCCTAAGGGATACCATGCAATTGGAGCGGATTGCCAGTTTGATTTCATATGTGAATGGGAACTTGGTGGATACTGCCGATGATATTATTCTGGATAGTGCATTGTATCAATATTTTTGCCATGTAACGGCTACCTTGACGGAAAAGGGAAGCATGGACAGCGATGTGATACAGGCAACCATAAGGAAGGAACTGGAAAATTACCAGGGAACAGAGGCAGAAAAGGATAAGTTGAAAAATGCCCTGCGCATTATGACATTATCCTATGAGGCCAATCACTTACAAAGGCGCGCAGACAGGTTATACCAAGAGATTATACAAAAATGAAGAAAAGGGGGAATGAAACATGGGTATAGGCGCTTGGTGGGAAGCTTTAACCGGGTTACAACAGGTTTTTGCGATTGCTGCCATTCCGGCCACAGTCATACTGATTTTGCAGACAGTACTAAGTCTGTTTGGCCTGGGCCATGGCACAGATGGAGATGCTTCCGATATGGATACAGATGTAGATGCAGATGTGGATGCAGATGTGGATGCAGATGTAGATACAGATGTGGATACAGATACCGGAGCAGATGACCTGAGTGATGTGGATGGCTTGCGATTGCTGACCGTCCGGGGCATTATTGCTTTCTTCGCAGTTGGCGGTTGGCTTGGCGTGGTTTTGGTGGATGTCGGTGTAAATACCGCTTTGTCCATTGTGGGGGCTGTGCTGGGAGGCTGTTTGGCAGCGTTTTTGATTGCATTATTTTTCAAATTGATTTACAAACTGCAAAGCAACGGTAATATCGATGTGAAAAATGCAATTGGAAAGAAGGCAACTGTCTATCTGACCATACCGGCATCCGGTACTTCTACAGGAAAGATTACCATGGAACTGCAGGATCGCTACGTGGAGTTGGAAGCAAAGACAAAGCAAGATAGCCCGATAAAGACGGGTAGTACCGTGAAAATCATAGATGTGATTGACGGTGGGACAGTGCTGGTAGAAACACTGGATGTAGATTAAAGGAGACTGAAAGAGATGAAAGAATCAGTAATTGAATTGCAGGCAAATGCTTCGTTGCCGTTTTTTGTTGGTGCAATCGTTATCTTACTGATTGGCTGTGTGGTGTGGGTTACCATTAGTTACAAAAAGTGCCCGCCCGGCAAGGTTATGGTAATTTACGGATACTTGGGGACGGATGCGGATGGAAACCCGATTACATTTAAATGCATAAATGGCGGTGCAACTGTGGTGATTCCGATTTTGCAATCCTATGCTTATTTGGATTTGGAGCCGGTATCCATTCAGGTGGAAGTGGAAGAAGCTGGACTAAAAGTTGAAGTTACAGCAGGCATTTCCACGGAACCGGATTTGTTAAATCAGGCAGCACAACATTTGATTGGGATAAAGCAGTCTGTAGTAGAATCTTTAGTAAAGGATATTGCACGGGGGCAATTGCAACAGATGATAGCCGATGCAGAAGAAATGCCGGCAGATAAATATCAGTTTTTGGAAATGGCAGTACCCAATGTGGAAGATGGATTAAAGCCGATTGGGATGCGGGTGATACGGATGGAAATTGTCCGTATGAAAGAAATAGATAAAATTTAAAAAATATAATAAACAAAAAAGGAGAAATGTAGTGATGCAAAATGTATTTTTATTGTTAAACGCAGGAGGGAATGTTCCTATTTTGGTAGGCGTGATAGCGGTTGTGATTTTCAGCTTGCTTTTGTTGGTATTATCCCGTTACAAGAAATGTCCTTCTGACAAAATTATGGTTATTTATGGTAAAGTGGGATCTAATAAGGATGGTACCAGTCGGTCTGCAAAATGTATTCATGGTGGCGCAGCGTTGGTAATTCCTGTTTTTCAAGCTTATGAATATATGGATTTGACGCCCATCTCCATTAGTGTGGATTTGAAAAACGCATTGTCTCGTCAGAACATTCGTATTGATGTTCCGTCCAGATTTACCGTTGGTATTTCTACAGAACCTACCATTATGCAAAATGCGGCAGAACGTCTGTTGGGATTGCGTCCTGCAGAAGTACAGGAATTGGCAAAAGATATTATTTTCGGTCAGTTGCGTTTGGTTGTTGCAACCATGAACATTGAAGAAATCAACATGGACAGAGATAAGTTCCTGGATGCGATTTCCCATAATGTGGAAACGGAATTGAAGAAAATCGGTTTGCGTTTGATTAACGTGAATGTAACGGACATTAACGATGAATCCGGTTACATTGAAGCATTGGGTAAAGAAGCGGCTGCAAAGGCAATCAACGATGCAAAGAAATCTGTGGCTGAAAAGGAAAGAGATGGTTCTATCGGTGAAGCGCATGCGCTCCGTGACCAGAGAATTGAAGTGGCATCTGCAAACTCTGTTGCGATCCAGGGTGAAAACGAAGCAAAGGCAGAAATTGCAGCTTCCGATGCAACCCGTCGTGAAAGAGAAGCAGAAGCTCTTCGCCGGGCAACTGCTGCAGAAAAAATCCAAGCGGCAAACGCTTTGACAGAAGCTTATTCCGCAGAACAAGAGGCGGAAAAAGCCCGTGCTGCCAGAGAACAGGCAACCTTGGAAGCCGACATCATTGTACAGGCTGAAATTGCCAAAAAGAAATTGGAATTAGAAGCAGAAGCAGAAGCGGAAATGATTCGTAGAAAAGCCCGTGGTGAAGCGGATGCGATTTATGCCAAGATGCAGGCGGAAGCTCGTGGTATGCAAGAAATCTTAACCAAGCAGGCAGAAGGTTTTGCAGAAGTGGTAAAAGCTGCCGGTGGAGATGCATCCGATGCAATGCGGTTAATGTTGGCCGATAAGATGGAAGAGCTGATTAAGATTCAGGTAGAAGCTGTGAAGAATCTGAAGATTGATAAGATTACCGTTTGGGACAGCGGTGCTAACAACGGGGAAGGCTCTACCACCTCCAATTTCCTGTCCAGCATGATGAAGTCTATTCCGCCGATGAATGAAATGTTCAAAAATGCAGGTATGGAATTGCCCTCCTTCCTGGGAAAAGAAATTGAACAGGAAAAGGCTGTTGAAGCAGAAGAAAAAACAGAATAAGCAGTTTCTGACAAGCAAAAACCGGAAGGGGTAAAAACCTTCCGGTTTTCGTTAGTTGGAATTTCAAATGGGAGGCCCCAATTTTTAACTGCATTTTCTTCAAAAATGCCTTTTTGTAGTTAATTCTTTTCCCATGATGCACATGCAACAATCAAATTAACTACAAACAGTTAAAAAAACACCAATTCGTAGTTAACTTTAATTACATTTTGTTATGAAAATGCTGTTTTGTAGTTAAAAGCTCCCTACGTTGATTCTTTGACAAAGTTTTTTAACTACAAATTCCCTGAAAAATATCAATTTGAAGTTAAGAAAGCGCTGGCAACCCCAAGAAAATTTTTTAGGAAAAACTTGAAATAGTGCTGATATTCGTGTACAATAGAACTAATATTGTATATACGAATGCGATAAAATGAAAAATACTTGGAGGTTTTTAATTATGGTAGCTGGTGATTTTAGAAACGGCGTAACATTTGAAATGGATAACAGTGTTTGGGTAATTGTAGAATTCCAACACGTAAAGCCCGGTAAAGGTGCGGCTTTCGTAAGAACAAAGATTAAGAATGTAATTACAGGAGCAACAGTAGAAAGATCCTTCAACCCCACCGATAAGATTACAGAAGCACGTGTGGAAAGAAGAGTAATGCAATACTTGTATAAGGACGAAGATTTGTATTATTTCATGGATACAGAAACTTATGATCAAGAACCGATTAATGCATCTGTTGTAGAAAATGCAATGAAGTTTGTAAAGGAAAATGATGAAGTTAAGATTCTTTCTTTTAAAGGCAATGTATTTGGTATTGAACCGCCTACCTTTGTAGTATTGGAAGTAACCGAAACAGAACCGGGCTTTAAGGGTGATACCGCAACCGGTGCAACCAAGCCGGCTGTTGTAGAAACCGGTGCAAAAGTAAAAGTACCGTTGTTCATCAATCAAGGTGATCTTATTAGAATTGATACCAGAACAGAGGAATACATGGAAAGAGCATAATCCTTTGGAAAAAGGAAAAGACTATAAAAGTTTTTAAAAATTATTTGGAGGTGCAATATGGGTTTGTTATCTGAAAAGTATAATTATGTAAAAGGTTTGTGTGATGGTTTAGAAATCAGCAACGATACCAAAGAAGGAAAAGTAATTTTGGCATTGATGGAATTGTTGGATGATGTGGTGTTGTCCGTAGAAGATTTGGAAGATTCCAGAGATGAAATGAATGAGTTTCTGGATGAAATTGATGAAGACTTGGCGGATTTGGAAGAGGCTATTTATGAAGAGGACGATGACTGCGATTGTGGTTGCGGCTGCGAAGATGATGATGTAATTGCAGAAGTAGAATGTCCGGAATGTGGTGCCCTCATTGAATTGTCTGCTGATATGCTGAATGACGAATGCACATCTTTTGTTTGCCCGAATTGCGAAGAAGAAATCGAAGTGGATTGGGAATGTGATTGCGATTGCGAAGATGATGATTGCGATTGCTGTGACTGCGAATAATTTTTAGTACGTTTGTCCAAAGCCCTGCATGAAAAATGCAGGGTTTTTTCTTGTCAAACCACCTTGAATTTGGTACAATGACCTCACGCAAAACAAAGTTGCAAAGGAGAACAATTATGGCAAATACACAAGAGAAAAAGCCCATTGTATACGCAAATGCAAATGCCCATCTGGATACGGTTTGGAACTGGACTTTGGAAGATACGGTAAAGCGGCATTTGGTCAGAACACTGAAAGAAAATTTTTACTTATTTGATAAGTATCCCAATTATAGATTTAATTTTGAAGGTGCCTATCGGTACGATTTAATCAAAGAATATTATCCGGAAGATTATGAAAGATTGAAAGGGTATATTGCAGAAGGAAAATGGTTTGTCACCGGTTCCTCCTGGGAAAATGGCGATGTCATCGTATCTTCTCCGGAAGCGCTCATGCGGAATATTCTGTATGGAAACAGATTTTTCCAAAAAGAATTTGGCAAAGTTTCCAATGACATTTTCTTGCCCGACTGCTTCGGCTTTGCCTATACCTTGCCTACCATTATGAACCACATGGGGCTGAAATCTTTTTCCAGTGCAAAGCTCATTTGGAACAGTGGAAATAAGGTTCCTTTTGAAGTGGGTGTTTGGAAAGGAATGGATGGCAGTGAGGTGGTAGCTGCCTTAGATCCGGGCCAATATGTAACCCAAATTCACCATTCTTGGGGTCAAGATGAAGAACTTTACAACCATGTAAATGGTATGGCAATTCCCAAAACCTTTCGTTATTATGGCACAGGGGATGAAGGTGGTGCGCCTACAGAGGGCTCTGCGAAATTTATCAGTGACGATGTGGCAAATCCGGATAGCAAAGTACAAATTGTCAGCGCTTATGCCGGCCAGTTTGCAGATGAACTAACAGAAGAAGAATATAACGCATTGCCTGTTTATGATGGGGAACTTTTAATGACCACTCACGGTGTAGGAAGTTATACTTCTGTTGCGCCTACCAAGCGATTTAACAGAAAAAATGAATTGTTGGCTGATTTTACAGAAAGAGCCAATGTGTTTGCTTCTTGGTTAGGTGTGAAAAAATATCCAAAAGAAAAAATTGAAGAACTTTGGAAACTGTTTATTCGCCATGAATTCCATGATGACATTACCGGTACCAGTTTGCAAAGAGTGTATAAGGAATCCTTTGCCGACTATATCACTGCGTTAAATCAGTGGGTATCGGAATTGGCAAGCGCTACGGAAACTATTGCAGAACAGGTTGATACGGCGTCTTTAGGTCGTGGTGCTCCTTTGGTGGTATTTAACGGCGTGTCCACTGCCAGAAAAGATGTGGTGACAGCGGAAGTGACCTTCCCGCAAGGTCAAGTGCCGGCAAATATCAAAGTATATAACTGCGATAAGAAAGAAGTACCTTCTCAAATTTTGGAACGGCAAGGAAATGTGTTGAAAATTGCCTTTTTGGCAGATGTCATGTCCGATGGCTATAGCACCTATTTGGTAACGGAATCCAAAGAACCATGCACCTTAAAGACAGGTCTTTCCGTAACAGAAAAAGGAATGGAAAGTAATCGCTATCAAGTAACTTTGGATGAAGCAGGCAACATTGCAAGTGTTTTTGACAAATTACATAGAAAAGAATTGTTGGCAGCGCCCATTCAATATCAAGTATTGGATAACAGCTATTTCTTCTGGGGTGCTTGGGAAATTCAATATAAAGATGTACAAAGAGAACCCCGCTCTGTGGTAGGTGGCAAGCCGGAAATTCGCATTGTGGAAAATGGTCCGGTGCAGGTTGCTTTGGAAGTGGTACGACAGGATGGTGTTTCCACATACAAGCAAATCATTCGCCTTGGTGCGGAAGCCGCATATGTCAATGTGGAAAATAACATTAACTGGACGGAGAAATCTGCTATGTTAAAGGTTGCGTTCCCGCTTGCTGTTTCCGGTGAAAAAGCTGTTTATGATGCAGGCCTTGGCGCTATAGAACGTGGCAATAATGAAGAAATGAAATATGAAGTGCCGGTACACAAGTGGGCAAATTTAAAGGATGCTACCGGAAATTACAGCGTAACCATTTTGAATGATTGTAAGTACGGTATGGATAAACCAAGTGACAACACATTGCGCTTGACAGGAATTCATACACCGCAAAATCCGTTTTTGCCGGGAACCAGACAGGATATGCAAGACCTGGGTGAAAACCGTTTTTCCTATGCCATTATGGGTGGCGCAGGCGATTTTACGGAAAGCCTTTCTACGGTGGAAGGGGAAAAATACAATCAGCCTTTGATTGCGGTCCAGACCACATCTCACCCCGGTGTACTGCCCAAAGAATATGCCTTTACCTCTGTCAGCACCAAGCAGGTAGACATCAAAGCCATCAAGTTGGCAGAAGATTCTGATGAAGTGATTGTCAGAGTGTATGAAAGATTCGGCAAGCCGTTGGAGAAAGCTTCTCTTTGGCTTGCAGGCGGCATTGTGTCTGCTCGTGAAGTGAATGGTTATGAAGAACATATTTCCGACATGCAAGTAAGAAACGGGGAAATTTCCTTCTCTATGAAACCTTACCAGCCCAAGACCTTTGCGTTAAAGCTGGCGCCTTGCAGTCTTGATTTTACGGAAAAACAGTATGAGATGGTGTCTCTGCCTGTGAATGTGGCTATTTCTTCTTGGAATGATAAGCGGGGAGAATATGGCTTTACAGATGAAAATGTGACCATTCCTGCAGAATTGTTGCCGGATACTTTAACGGTGGGAAATATTTCTTATACATTTGCAAAAAATAGCGATGGTTTGCATCAAGGCTTGGTGGCAAACGGAGAAGAAATTGCATTGCCCAAAGAGGCTACCAAATTGTATGTGGCGGCAGCTTCTTTGCAGGAGGATTGTGTTGCAACCTTCTTGGTGAATGGAAAACCGGTAGAAGTGCCTATGCAGAGCTTTGACAGCTATATCGGCGGTTGGGATCAATATGGTTCTGATTACTATGGCTATATCAAAGAGGACACTTTGGTGTACAGTGCATCGCATACCCATGATAAATCCGGAGATAAAGTGTATGGCAAGTTCTGTTTGTTCCAATATGTGCTGGATGTAGCAGGGGCTGAAAGTGTAACCTTGCCTGCGGGTAGCAACATTTTAGTAGCGGCGGCAACTGCGTTAGTGGGGGATGCTGTGAATGCTAAATTGGCAACGCAAATGCTGGATAAAAAAGAAAAGAGGGAAAAACACAACTTGACGGTAAAACATGGTACCGGCAGTGGTTGCTACATTGAAGGATATCCTATCAGTACTGTTTATACCGGGGATAAAACAGGTAAAGTGCTTTGGATGAGTAATACGGGCGAAACTTTTGAAGGGGCTGCCATTGAATATGCTATGCCAAATAAAGATTTTTGTCTGAAACCTTATATTTTTGAATATGATGAAAATTTAGCATTGGGTGCAAAAACAATGACCAGCGGTGCATTAGCAGGCTATGAAGGGGATTTTGCCACCGATGGCAAGAAGGAAACCCATTGGAAGTGTCTTTCTACAAAAACCAATTGGATTTTAGTGGATATGGGTGTGCAAAAATCCTTCGACACCATTGTGCTGAAACATGCGGAAGTGGCTGGGGAAGACAAGGTGTTGAATACCGCACGTTTTATTGTGCAAGTATTTGTGGACGGCGCATGGAAGACGGTGGACGAAACTGCTGTCAGAAACCGTTTTGCTATTACAGAACATGTTTTTGCTGCGGTTTGCAGTCAATATGTAAGGGTGATGGTTACCCAGTCAACCAGCAGTGAGTCGGATAAGTGCACCAGAATCAGTGGCATTGAAGTGTATCAAAATGGAGAAGTTGTGGAAGGTAGCATTACAGCTGCGGCGGATTCGATTACCCCATATGATATTATTGATTTGGATGGCGATGGTTCTGTTTTGTATCAAGGTACTGTGAAAAATGGCCAAATCATCGATTTACAGGATAAAGTTTTGGTGCAAAAATGGATTGTAAAGGGTGCTTCTACAGCTACTTTACAAGTCAGCGAAGATGACGAGAATTTTGAAATTGCAGATACAGGCATGCAAAAACAAGGGGATGCCATTACCAGAGTGATGGGTGGTTCTCGTGCAACCCACATAAAGGTGGACGGAGATGGCGCAGAATATGAGGTGACCTTAATTGGTAGATCCTTATCCATGGTAATTAACAATCAGTGGAAAGGAACCGGTGCAGGCACCAGAAATCCCCATGCGGAAAAACATGAAGATGGCACCATGTGGTTACCTCGCGGCGAAGGTAGTGGACACGACGTATATGGTCTGGAAACCAGAGTAAAAGCGGGTACGGTTCGTTTCAGCTTGGCGATTTCCATTCCGGAAGAGGAGTTGGCAGAAGCTGCAGACGATTTGGCATTGTTCCGCTTTGATCCGGGATTGCCGGGTGGCTTTGTCAGCGGCGGCGATGTGACCGTAGCAGATTATATGGCTGCAAAGGTAAATGAAGCCGGCTATCACATCATCAGCGAAGACTTTATTATGGCAGCAGACGGCGGTGTGGAAGGCAGAATTGTAAGTTACAGAAATCTTTCCATGACAGTGGGCGAATGTGCGGTGTATGAGTCACAAGAGTAAGGGTTTAAGGCTCTATTGACAACCCTATGCTTCGAAAGCGCATAGGGTTTTTTCTACAAAACAAATAAAAAAGAGCTAAATGCAGAAAAAATGGCCGTTTTTCCTACAAATCGGCGTTAAAACAGACAATTGTAGAAAATAAAGTGTTGAGAGAACGGTGTATAATTTTAACAAGAGGGAAAACATGAAAAAAGGTATCAGCATTTTTATCAGTATCATTTGCTTATTTAGTTTTTCAGCATGTCAAAACGGGGCGGGTGTACAGCCGGTGTTTCCGACGCCCACCCCAGAATCGACGCCCATTCCTGTTGCCATGAATGAGGAAAAATTTTTGTCGGATTTGGAGAAAGATGGGCAGGCTGAAGAAATTGTAATTTCTTATACCAGCGAGGAATCTCTTTGGCTTGGGGCTTCGTTGACCTTGGAAATTGAGATAAATGGTGCTGCATTTATTGCTGATGTCTCTATGTTGCCGGAAGAGTATGCAATTTTGCATACACAATATTTTACGACTGATGTAGATGGGGATGAAACACAAGAAATTGTTTTTTCTTGTGAGAATTCCGGTGCCATGAGTGACCGAAAAGCATTTATTTTTAAATATGCAGATGGGACAATCACACAACTGCCCAGTATTATGAAGGTTGACTTAAAATTCAATTATGTGGGAGACAAATATATTTTATATCGAGATGGGGAAGCTTGGAAAGAACTAGAATTTTTGATAGATGAGAGAGTAGAATATGGAAAAGAATATCAGACAAACCCCGAAAGCTATGAACTATATTTATCTGAGATTACGGCAGAGCAGGAACGGCTGAAAGCAACCTTTTTCTTCTATAAGCCTGATGGCGATATTGAAACGGAACAGTTCTCCGTGTTTTTAAACTATGAAAACGGGGTCTGGAAAGCGGAAGGGTAAACAGATAAACTTTGAAGCCAGGCAGATGGGAGACGCTTCGTAGGGGGAGTTGTCTTCCATTCATTTATTGTTTTTAAAGCCTATTTCCCAAAAATGAAAAAAATATAATTTTGGATAACGAAAATTGATGGACATGCAAGAGGTTATTTTTGCGGTAAAATGACTTGCAATCCAAACATACCATTTTCTTCGTAATACTCGTAAATGCCGTCATAGTCGGCAACAATTTTGGCAATGATTTTGTGCCCCAGGCCGTGATTGCCCTTGTCTGGCTTGGTGGACTGCAACTGCGAATTTGTCTGCAGTACAGAGTGCTTTATAGTATTTTGACAAATAATAATTTGATTGTTGTTTTCTAAATGGAAAAATAATTGAATACGTTTTTCGGCAACGCCTTCCAAACCTTCAATGGCATTGTCCAGCATATTTCCTATGAGACATGCCAGGTCTGTTTCTTTCATATCGGAAAAATCTCCTGCGTTTCCGGAAACGATTACTTCAGTATCCTGCAAAGAAGCGGTTTTGGCACTGATGAGATAATCTAAAACTGCATTGCCGGAATAAAAATGTTGATTGCCTTTCTCTGATTGCTCCAATATTTCCTGCAGATATTTGTGGCAGTCGGAAATTTTTTCTTCTTGCAGATAGCCGGAAATGACCGTCAAATGATTCTTAATATCGTGTTGCATTTTTTGTGCATTAGAATGGATGGCAGAAAGTTCTTTATAACGACTTTCTTCAAATTGCATCGTTTCTTGTAATAATTTCAGTTCATATTTGTGTTGCTGCAACTTTTGCATCTGTGCCAGGAGAATATACAATAACGTATTGGCTGCAATAAAAGCAAGAACAATGAGGAGAAGATCATTTTGAACCTCTGCAACATTGGGTTGGGCCGTCAGCACCATGGTAGCACCAAGTCCAAAGGCTGTAATTAGGGTGAACAAAATAGCTAAAAGACTGTTTTTCAGTTCCATAGCAGTATTTTTTCTAAAAATGACAAGAAATAGTTGCAATATCATAAACAAACAAAGTTTTCCAAGAAGTAAGTATAAATAGCGAAGCGGGGAACCGGTGTTGGCATCCTGCATCAGCACATCAAAATCCTTTATCACCATAGAGATGATTATATATAGAAGGCTACTGATTAACATATAAGAAATCCAAAAAATGCATGTGGAAAGAATGGCTCGTACATAGTGCTTTTTGGATATAAGAAGGGTATAGGCTAAGCAGAAAGAAAATCCCATTAGAATAGGAAATATTGTGAAGCCGGGAAAGAAACGATCACCCACAAGGGCAACGCCAAAAAAGAAAATGGCAAATGGAAGTACAAAATAGTTTTTCCGCAAAGATGCAAAATGAAAGCGTGTAAAAAAATAAATTGCCAAAATGGTATCAACCAGATTTGCCCCTACTTCAAACAATGTAGAAATCATCGTGTAATCCTCCTGCGGACAAATGCAGAATATGCATTTTTAAACGCCGTGGCTCTGTGACGGCTTACCGGAATCAGTTTGTTATTTTTCATGGTAACACTGCTTACAGAAGAAATCTGCCAAATATGTGCCATGTTAATCAAATAAGCAGAATGCACCCGGTAAAAATTGTGTTTCTTAAATCGAGACTCTAATTCGGAAAGCGTGCCACGGCATTTGTACAATGCGCCTGTTGTGCAATAGATGTTGTAATAATTGCGATCTGCTTCTAAATACAAAATTTCTTTTAATGGGAGAAGAACATTCCCGTTTTTGGTTTGAAACAATTCCGCTTCTTTGCTGGACATATATTGTTCAATGGCTTTTGTAAAAATGTGAGGCAATTCTTGCTCAATTCTGGCTTTTCTCAAAAACCAAAAGGGGTGATAGACAAAAGATTGAAACACAAGTTCGTCGTAAGCGGAAACAAAAATCAACATCAAATCAGGGTATTGTTCGCGGATTTGTTTGGCTAACGCAAATCCATCCATATCCGGCATTTCAATATCCAAAAACAGAATGTCTATGTTTTTCTGTGAAAGTGTGTCTAATACATCTTTTGCAGATTCAAAAGGTTGTAGAATTTCATATGCAAATCCCTTTGCCATATGGATTGTGCATAAATGTTTCAGTTCCTGCACCACTTTGTCGGCAAATACATGTTGATCGTCACAAACGGCAATGGTAAGCATAAATGTTTCCTCCTTATGTTTTAACTATTATTTTAATGCACTTTTGGCAGAAATTCCACACCAATTATCCCAAGGTTTCTACCAGTTATCCCCTGTGCTTGTTTTTTTCAAAACTACATGTTACAATGAGTGTATCGAATAGAGGTGAATTGTATTATGAAACAAAAAAAGAAAGAAAAGAAGGAGATTTCTTTTCGCAAGGCGATACAAAACAATTTTTACTTACTTGGCATCGCTTGGAAGGTAAAGAAAAGCCGTGTGCTGATAGATTTTATCTATCAAACCCTCAGTTGTTTATCCAATTCCTATTATAATGTTCTTTTTACGGGTGTATTATTTGGTGCATTAGAACAGGGACGTTCCTTTGGGGTGGTATTGCTTTTTGTGCTAATCACGGTATTGATACAATTGGCTTTTCAACTTTGGGGAAGTTGGTATTGGCAATCCTACCGTGCAAAAACGGATATTGCTTTCTACCAGGCGGTCAATCAAATGTTGTTTGATAAGGCGGCAGATGTTGATTTAGCATGTTACGAAAGTACGGAATTTTATACCAAGTATACGCGAGCAGCCTCAGAAACCGGGGGCAGGGTAGCCGGAATATTGGATAATTTCACAAGAACTGTCGGTGTATTTTTATCTGCAACGACGATTATGGCTACTATTTTCATGTTGGATCCATTTGCATTAATTTTTTTGATTTTTCCAATTGTCGGATCCCTTGGAGCAACCAGTAAAAAACATAAAGTTACATATGATTTGATTCAAGCAAATACTGAACCGCAACGAAAGAAAGAGTATGTGAATCGTACGGTTTATTTGGAAAACTATGCCAAGGAATTGCGCTTAACAAATATTTTTCAAGTGCAAAAAGACCATTATGCACAGGGGGTTAAAGAACTTCAGCATAACTATCGTACATTAGGCGCAAAAATTGCAATATATCGTATCTTGGAAACATTGCTTCGAATTTGTAGATGGCCGCTGGCAATTATTTATGCAGGATATCGCGTATTAATCAGTAAAACCATTTCACCCGGTATGTTTGTCGTATTGATTAATGCCATTAACACAATTTCTTGGAATTTGACATTCTTTTTAGATATGTTTACAACAATGCAAAAGGATGGGTTATTTATTCAAAATTTTCGTGACTTTTTGGAGTATCAGCCTCAAATTTCGCAAAGTCAAACAGGAATGGTTCCCAAACAACAGCCACATACATTAGAATTTCGAAATGTATCTTATACCTATGCAGGTTCAAAAACGCCTGTACTTCAAAATGTGAATATGGTATTACATCCCGGAAAAACCATTGCGTTGGTGGGCCATAATGGTGCAGGAAAAACCACATTGATTAAGTTGATGTTTCGGCTTTATGATCCAACGGAAGGTGAAATTCTGTTGGATGGAATCAATATAAAAGAATACGCTGTGGCAGAATATCGAAACTTGTTTGGTGCTGTGTTTCAAGACTATCATGCCTTTGCCATGTCCATTGCAGAAAATGTATTGTTGCATCCGGTAGAGGAACAGGAACGACAAAAGGTGGAAGAGGCACTAAAAAATGCGGAAATATATGACAAAGTGATGGAAAGTGAAAAGGGAATGGATTCCATGGTAACCAGGGAATTTGATGATGACGGTTTAGTGTTATCCGGAGGGGAATTTCAAAAGTTGTCCATTGCCAGACTTTATGCCAGCGGTTGCGAATTTGCGGTGTTGGACGAACCTTCCAGTGCACTAGACCCCATTGCGGAATATCAAATGTTTGAAAACCTAAAGAAGGTATGTGTGGAAAAAACAGTAGTATTTATTTCACATCGTCTTTCTTCTGCTACGTTAGCAGACCAAGTCTATTTAATGGAGCAAGGAAAGGTGACAGAATATGGAACCCATACTGTTTTGATGGCGAACAATCAAAAATATGCTGAAATGTTCCGACTACAGGCAGAAATGTACGGATTGGCAGGGGGTGTAGCAGAATGAAACCACAAGAAAAGATGGAAAAGCAAAAATTCAGTCGTGTTTTGAAAAACAACCTGTTTATGCTAAAATATGCATTTCGTTTTACACCTGTTTATGCAATCACCCATATTTTATTGCAAATGTTGTTTGGATTAAACGATGTCATTTGGGGTGTTTTGTTAATGAAACTGGCGGTGGATGCAGTTACGGTGACACATGACTTTGGCGGCGTTATTTTCAGTGGTTGTCTTTATTTCTTTTACTGTGGAACGATACAGATTTTGGCTGCGTTTTTCCATGAAGTTTTTGAACCAAGCCAGAGACAAAAATTAGGAGAAAAGATGCAAACGGAACTTTTTGCCAAAGCGGTAAAGTTGGATTATACCTGCTATAGTAATCCGGATTTTTATAACGACTTTGTTTGGGCGGCATCCCAAGCGGAAGAACAAGTATGTCAGTTGCTGGGCAACGTATCTTCTTTTATGAAAAGTTTGGTTGGTATTTCCGGTATTTCTATTGCTATGCTAACGATGGACGGCATCGGGTTGCTAATTATTTTCTGTTCCTTTTTAGGGGTGTTTATAACCTCATTAAAGAGCAACAAAGTGTGGTTTCAACGGGATGTAGACTATAAGCCTTTTGAACGAAAACGGTCCTATATTAATCGCGTCTTCTATTTGCCGGATTATGCAAAGGAAATGCGATTACATCCCTTAAAGGAAAGTTTACAAGAGGATTTTAAACAAACAAATGAAAAGATGAAACATGTGATAGACAAATATTCCCTCAAACTTTACGTCCTTATGTTTTTTGGAAATTTTGTTTTTAATTCATTTTTGATTGATGGTGTCTATACGGGCCTTTTGGCATATCGTGCGATTGTGCAGAAAAGTATTACCTATGGTACTTTAGCAGGTATGTTAGATGGTAGTTGGGTATTAAAGAATCATTTAAACAATGTTGCACAGTCTGTGAGTGCATTCCAAAAGTCCAGCTTATACACCGAAAAGTTCCGCGGTTTTTTGGATTACGAAATTCAAATGCAGGATAAACCGGATGCATTACCGCCACCGGCAAAACCCGCTGCTTTTTCCTGCCGCAATGTAAGTTTTACCTATGCGGGCAATGAAAAACCCACTTTGCACGATATTAGTTTTGATATTCGCCCGGGTGAAAAGGTGGCAATTGTAGGCTATAACGGTGCCGGAAAATCCACATTGGTAAAACTGTTGACTAGATTGTATGACCCAACAGAAGGTGCTATTTGTTACGATGGAAAGGATATCCGGGACTATAAGCTGACAGCATATCGAGAATGTTTTGGAACGGCTTTTCAGGATTTTTCCATGTTTGCAGCATCGCTGGCAGAAAATGTGGTGATGGATAAAGCAGAGGACAGAGAGCAGGAAGTGCGAGACGCTTTGGACAAGGCCGGCTTTACAGAGAAGTTGTCTGATTTGTCCGCTGGTTTGGATACCCAGCTAACCAAGGAATTCCATGAGGACGGCGCGGTTTTTTCCGGTGGGGAAGCGCAGAAAGTGGCTATTGCCCGTGTGTTTGCAGGCAATCCGCAAGTGCTGATTTTGGATGAACCTTCCAGCGCCTTGGACCCGCTGAGTGAATACCATGTGAACCACTCTATGCTGGAAGCGGCGGAAGACAAGACGGTTATCTTTATTTCCCACCGACTTTCCACCACCAAGGCAGCGGATACCATCTTTATGATGGAACAGGGTCGCATTATTGAGCGAGGCAGTCACGAGGAATTGATGGCGCAAAACGGCAAATATGCGGAAATGTTCCGCCTGCAGTCTAAAAATTATTCGCTGGTGGCCGGGGAAGGGTAGAAGTTAACTACAAAAGTGGCGTTTGGTTATCTAAAGTAGATAACGATTTGGGGATTTTGTAGTTAACCCAACATATCAGTCATAGAAATCTCCTCCTTGCATATACATTTCATGTAAGTGTGTATGCAAAGGAGGAGTTTTTTTATGTACGAACAACAAAATCTGTTGGAATGGCTGCGAAAAATGAACAAGCCCATTGCAATGGCGGTGGCGGGTCGAAAGGACTTGGAAGAAATTCGCATCCGGGCCCGGCAACCGGTGCGGGTGCGTGCCGGCGGGCAGGAATGGCTGATTTCCAAAAACGGAACGCTGGTAAAAGAAGAAACAACCCAGGTCTTAACCCTGCAGGAACAGGAAGTCAACAGCCTTTTTTCCTCCATGAATGAAAATTCTGTCTATGCCTACCAGGAAGAGATTAAACAAGGCTACTTAACCGTAAAAGGTGGCCATAGAGTGGGCATTGCAGGAAAAATCGTGCCGGCATCTGACGGTACCGTACAATACATCAAAGAAATTTCCGGATTGAACATCCGCGTTGCCAAACCGGTTGTAGGTTGTGGCCAGCGGGTGTTGCCTCATATTTTAAAAAATACCCATGACATTTACAGTACCCTGATTGTCTCGCCGCCTGGAACAGGAAAGACCACCCTGCTACGAGATTTGACGCGCCTTTTGTCCGATGGTAGCACCACGCCGCCTTTTTGCGGTGTCAATGTGAGTGTGGTGGATGAGCGCTCAGAAATTGCGGCTTGCTATAAAGGGGTACCCCAAAACAAGGTGGGAAAGCGGACGGATGTGTTGGACGGTTGCCCTAAGGCAATCGGCATGCTGATGTTGCTGCGTTCCATGGCGCCTAATGTGATTGCAGTAGATGAAATTGGTGGGGCCCGGGATGCAGAGGCCATTCGGCAGGTGGCAAATGCAGGGGTGCGCCTGCTTGCCACCGCTCATGGATATGGGGAAAATGCATTTACCGACTTGCGAAAAGAAGCAAGAGAACTGATTGCCGAAGGGATTTTTCAAAAAGTCATTGTGCTGGATGCAAGTCGTGGGGTGGGGACGGTGAAACAGGTGCTGGATGGAGGTGCGGTCTATGGAATTGCCTAGCATGTTATCCCTTGTGGGAGCCGTGCTGCTGGTGGTGGGGACCACCATGTTTGGCAGGGCGTACGGCAATCAATATAAGGAGCGGGTGGAATTTTTACGAGACTTTCAAAAAAGGTTAGAAGTGTTGAAAAATGAAATTGTGTTTTTCAAAGGGGTGTTGCAAGACAGTTTTCAGAAGGCTGCCGCATCCCAGGGACCGGCACAAACTCTGTTTGCCGCCATGTTGGACCAATTGGAAGAGGAAGTGGCAGATGCAGCAGAGGCCTGGGAACGGGCTTGTGAAATGGCGTGCAAGCAAATTCCCTTGACAGCGGAAGAACGGGAAACCCTCAAGGCATTGGGGCAATTGCTTGGGAATTCGGATGTGGAAGGACAACTTTCCCACATGGAGGCCATGGGTGGGCAGGTGCAGATGTTGGAAGAAAAAGCAGAAGAAGCCAGGAAGAAGAATCAGCCCCTATGGCAGAAAATCGGACCGGTTGTAGGTGTGGCCATTGCTATTTTTCTAATGTAACAGGAAAGGGGCACAGAAAAACATGAATGTAGATTTGATCTTTAAAATTGCCGCAGTGGGGATGCTGGTTGCTGTTTTGAATATTTTGTTGTCCAAATCCGGACGGGAGGAACAGGCATTGATGACCACCATTGTGGGCTTGGTGATTGTCCTTATTGTAGTGGTACAAGAGGTGGCCCAGCTGTTTGATGCGGTGAAATCCTTATTTGGATTTTAAGGAGGGATTGCCATGAATATGGTGCAAATCGCAGGATTTGCCATTGTGGGATGTTGCTTGATTTTAACCATTCGGCAATGGCGACCGGAATTCGCCATGCTGTTATCGGCGGCAATCGGTGTACTGCTTTTGTTAACATGTATTCCGCAGATACAAGAGATATTGGGAAAAATACAGGACATTTCAAGCATGTCTGCTATGCAAGAAGATGTGATTGCTGTCATATTCAAAGTCATTGGCATTGTGTATGTGACGGAATTTGCGGCAAGTGTTTGTAAAGATGCAAAGGAGGAAGCTATGGCGTTAAAGGTACAAATTGCGGGGAAGCTGGTTATATTAAGCTTTGCGTTACCACTGATGGTGGACATCCTTGAAACCATTGCGGATATGCTGTTATGAGCTGGACGGAAGAACTTTTTTCTTTAATAAAAGAAACGATGGCACAAGGTATACAGGAGCATCTTAGTATTGTGGCCACCATTACAGGCGTCATCTTAATTTGTGCGGTGCTGCGAAATTTTGATACCGGAGGCATGGGAGAAGGCATTGGAAAAAGTGCATTTTTGGTGGAATATGGTTGTGTTGCTTTGCTCATCGGTCAGAATGTGCTGTACGCAAAAGAAATTGCAGAAGGTGCTATGGATAAAATGGTTACCACATTAAATGGAGTTTCGCCGGTTTTGTTGACAGCATCTCTTTCGACCCGGTCTTTGGCAGCTACCACGGGGATGGGGACTTCCTTTTTGGTAGCAACAGAAATTGTAAGCAATGGGTTTCGTACGATTTTTCTGCCGGTTGCTTGTTTGCTGGCGGCCCTTTCTTTGGTGGACAATCTGTCTACGGAATTTTCCATCAGTCAGTTGGTGGATTTTTTGAAAAAAGCAATTTTATGGGGGCTGGGTCTTGTCATGACGGTGTACTTAGCCATTTTGTCCGTGCAAAGTTGTTTGACTGTGGCGGAAGGAACTGCGGCACAAAAAACGGCAAAGTTTGCAGTGGGGGCATGGCCGGTGGTAGGGCAGTATTTAGCGGAGTCTTTTGATGCGGTATCAGCTTCTGCTGCGGTAATTCACAGTACCACAGGTGCCGGTGCCATGATTACCATTTTGACCATGTGTATGGCGCCGGCATTGGAATTGCTGTTGTTGGCAGGACTTTTAAAACTGGTTTCCGCTTTGACACAGCCGGTGGCAGAGCCCCGTATCTGTAATTGCATTAGTTCTGCCTCTACGGCGATTTCACTAATGGCTGGATTGGTGACCGTATGTGCAGTGATGCTGACCATTACCATTGGGATGTTTTTGTCGGTAGTCAGCAATGTAACGGGAGGGTAGTAAAATGGAGACCATAAAAGAATGGGCGCTTTTGGTAGCGGCTTGTGCCATTTTGGCAGAACTCTGTTCCATGCTTATGCCGGAAGGGCAAAGCCGAAAAACAGGCATGCTGGTATTGGGGTTGGTCATGGTGTTTGCCCTTGTTTTGCCCATGGGGGATTTTTACAGCCTGCTGCAGGAGGTGGATTTTTCCTATGAGACAGAAAGAACGCAAATCACAGAACAGCTGGAAAGTTTTACAGAGGACCAGATGATGGAAGTGACAAAGGAATATAAGCAGCGGTTGACCGAATATATGTGTCAATTGGTCAATGCCGTGGAAGGTGTGGGAGAGGCACAGGTAGATTTTGTTATGGAAGAGGATTATGAAAAGGAAACGTACGGAATTGTAAAACGGGTTTATGTGACCGCTTATGGGTTGTCAGAACAGGTGGAAGCTACCCAAACACCCAACAGCGGTTTTTCCCAAATGGCACCCATAGAGCGAATTGAAATTACATTGCACGGTATTACTGTCATTCCTGCAGACGAGGCGGAAGAAAAAAATGCAGAACAGACAACCGACCCTCGGGCGGCGGCTGTGAATGCAGTGTTGCAGGAAGCCTTCCAATTGGAAGAAAATTGTATCTTTGTGGAGGTAAAAGATGAATAAGAAGAAAATCACATTACCCTGGAGGCGGTTTCAAAAGCCATTGCTACTGATTTTGGCGGGTGTTTTGCTTATGGCTGCCGGAAAATTTTTCCCTGTAGAAGAGGAACAGGAACCGGCGATTGAAACGGAATTGGTGACGGAAACTGCTGCGACTACATTAGAAGCGCAAATTGAGCAGTTACTCTGTGCTATTTCCGGTGTAAAGCATGCATCTGTGGTGATTACATATGAAAATTCCGGGGAGCAGCTGGTGGAGAAGGATGTCACTTCGCAGTCGGACAAAACACACGAAGAGGATGGACAAGGTGGTAATCGTGTGGTGGAAAGCGGACAGCAACAGGAAGAAACGGTTTATGTGGAAGATGCTCAGGGGAATAAATATCCTTTTGTAAAAACGGAAACCTACGGCACCATACGGGGCGTGGCTGTGGTGGTCAGCGGTACTTATGATAGCAGCATCCGGGAAAAAATTGTGCGTACCTTAGAGGTGTTGCTGGATGTTCCTACCCACAAGGTGCAGGTCATTTGGTGAGTTACAACGCATATTTGTATTGTGGTACGCATAGGTATCACATAAGAAATGATAAGGGATTACCAGGGAGGAAAGCATATGAAAATCGGAACCAAACAAATTGCATTGCTGGCAGTGGCGGTAACATTGCTTGTGGTAGGTTACAAACATGAAGAGCTGTCCAATTTATGGAAGGGGAACACGGCGGCAGAAGCAACTTCTACCCCGGAAAGCAGCGCCGGCGGCGGGGAAGAAGACACACAGGATGTGTTTGTAAATACCGGTCTGCCTTTTGATGCCAATCGGTTGGACAGGGATAGCGCAAGAGCAAAAACAAAAGAAACCTATGCAGCAATCACCACAGCTGAAAATGCTTCCGATACCACCAAAATGGAGGCGTATGATAAAATTATAGATTTGACACAGCAGGCTGAACAGGAAATCAAGGTAGAGGGCCTTATTCGGGAAAAAGGCTTTACGGATGCCTATGCCTGCTTCAGCGATTTGGGGGAAATGGATGTCCTGATTAAGACGACGGAACTGACGGAAACCCAAGTAACACAGATTGCAGATATTATTGTCCGCTATACCGGTTTGGATTATTCTGCAATCCATATTCGAAAGGTTGCTTAACACAAGGGGAATGTGATAAAATAATCAAGAATGGGAGGTTCTTTCTATGGATGAGCAAATGCATGAGCTTCACAATTTAATGCCGGAAGCAATGGACGAAACGGGAAAAATACGGATTACAGATGACGTGGTAGCAGTCATTGCCGGAATCGCCGCTACAGAAGTAGAGGGCGTGGCCGGTATGAGTGGCGGTATTGTTGGAGATGTGGCGGAAATTCTCGGCCGAAAGAATCTGACCAAAGGCGTAAAAGTAGAAGTGGGACAAATTGAGGCTGCCATTGATTTGTATGTGATTATCGAGTATGGCTTCCGAATTCCGGAAGTGGCCTGGAACATTCAGGAAAAAGTAAAAGAAGCAGTAGAGTCCATGACCGGTCTCAGTGTAGTGGAAGTGAATATCCATGTGCAGGGTGTGAATATTGTAAAGCCTGCCAAGGTGACAGAAGAAGGAGAAAAACACAAATCTACCCAAAGAGTAAAATAGAAGATACCGAGGAAGAGGTGTACAAATGAAATTAGTTTCAAGATTTTTGCTGGTAATTTATTCCATATTAAGTATGGCAATCTGGTTTTTAGGATTTTTCCTTACCGTATTCAAATTGCCTTATGCCAAAAGCGCCCTTTATCAAGTAGGCGAAGTACTTGGTTGGCCGTTTTTACAGCAACCTGCCATTTGGGTATTGGTATTAGCGGTATGCGCAGTCGGTTTTCTGTTTAATGTCTATACCTTTTTAATTGCGGCGCGCGGAGACAGAGAGTTTAAAAGTGTAGTAAGAGAAAACAGTGTGGGATTGATTAAAATTTCCGCAACCACTTTTGAAAATATTGCATTGAACGTACTGACCAAATTAGGCGGCGTCAAAGACGCAAGAGCCATTATCCGGTTGAAAGGCGAAGAGGTAGATGTGACTGTGCGTGCAGTATTTTTGTCCGATGTCAATATTCCCGTTATCTGTGAAGAAGCACAGAAAAGAATTGTACAAACCATTGAACAGTCCACCGGCGTCAAGGCCAACAATGTAAAGATTGTGGTAGATGGTGTGCAAAATGCGTATAAAGGTAGGGTGGAATAATGAGAGATTTCCTGGAAAGCGTAATTGCATATTATAAGTTGCATAAAGGGAGAGTCATTGGGGCTCTGATTGGAATTACGGTTGCATTGACGGTGATTTGGTTTGGGATTTTAGGAGCACTCTTTATTGCATTGTGTGCCTTTGTGGGGTATTATATAGGGAAGAAAATGGAAAGCGATAAGAATTTCTGGCGTAAGATACTGGATCGGCTTTTGCCGCCGGGACGCTATCGCTGATTTGGAGGAACCATGGGAAGAAGAGAAGCGAGAGAAGCAACTGTTCGTTTATTATATGGATTGGAATATCACAAGGACGATGTGCCTTATCAACTGGAAACCTATTTGGCGGGGGATGCGGATATCCTTCCTGCACTGCGAAAGGCGGATACGGAATATGTGACCGCTATTTCCCAAGGGGTAATGGCGCATTTAGAGGAGATTGACGAAAAGATTCGGCAGTACTCCAAGGAGTGGGCCTTTAACAGAATCCCCGGCATTGATGTGGCAATCCTGCGTCTTTGCATTTATGAAATGTTTTACCGTAAAGACATTCCGGTAAATGTTTCTATTAATGAAGCTGTGGATTTGGCAAAACGGTATGGACATGATGAATCGGGTGCCTTTGTCAACGGCATTTTGGGGAATATTTATCGGGATGCGCAAAAGGCGGGTACCATTGTGAAAGAGGAACGCTGATGCCTCAAATACTGACTGTATCCGATGTCAATCGCTATATTAAAAGTCTGATGGCCTATGACGGGGTGTTATCTTCCGTCTGGGTGCGGGGCGAAATCTCAAATTACAAGCGGCACTATTCCGGCCACTTGTATTTTACTTTAAAGGACGCCGGTAGCCTTTTAAAATGTGTCATGTTTAAGACGGCTGCTGACAAATTGTTGTTTGAACCGGAAAATGGTATGAAGGTAATGATTCGCGGCAGTGTGTCCGTGTTTGAAC
>CAYMRI010000002.1:0-33144 GCA_964392835.1 uncultured Eubacteriales bacterium | reverse complement strand
TTCCGGAACTCATTGCTTCCTATGGTCTGACAGTCTTTTCAGAAGACAGTCTGCCTGTGGATTTTTCCCCGGAAAGACCCCTTCGGGTGGTAGACCAGTGGGTATATCACTCCAGACTGTATACGGCAGCGGAATTTGTGCGTAGCCGTGACGATATGGAGCTGATACAGTTGAATTCCTTTGGATGTGGTCTGGATGCAGTAACCACCGACCAGGTCAATGAAATATTGGAAGGCAGTAATAAGTTATATACGTTGTTAAAAATTGATGAAGTGAACAATTTAGGAGCGGTGCGGATTCGAATTCGTAGTTTGCTGGCGGCAATGAACATGCGCCGAGAACAGCAAATCAAAGCGGTACCGGGACCGGTTGCGTATACACGTTCAGAATTTACGGAGGAAATGTTCCGAAAGGGCTATACGATTTTGGCACCTCAAATGAGTCCCATCCATTTTGACATTTTGGAACCTGTTTTTCATAAGCATGGATTCAACGTGGTAATTTTGGACAATGACAACCGCCAGGCCATTGATACGGGGCTGAAATATGTGAATAATGATGCCTGTTTTCCGTCCATTACGGTGGTAGGGCAGATTATGGATGCGGTGCTATCCGGGAAATATGATACGAACAAACTTGCCATTATTATGACCCAGACCGGTGGTTGTTGCAGAGCCAGCAATTATGTGGGTTTCATCCGACGGGCTTTGGATAAAGTGGGATTGTCCCATATCCCGGTTATTTCGTTAAATGCCAACGGTATGGAGAAGAATAGCGGTTTCCGCATTCGTCCCGGGGTTTTGATAGAAGCAATGCGTGCCCTGATTTACGGTGATTTGCTGATGCGATGCCTGTATCGGGTACGCCCCTATGAAATAACACCGGGTTCCGCCGATGCATTACATAAAAAATGGCGGGAAATTTGTATTGATTCTTTAATCAACCCTAAGAGCAAGCATCGCTATAAAGAGGTTTGCCAAGGCATTGTAGAGGCTTTTGACAATTTCCCTGTTGACGAAACTGTCAAGAAACCTCGCGTAGGCGTAGTAGGGGAAATTCTGGTAAAATATATGCCCCTTGCAAACAACCATGTGGTGGAACTGCTGGAACGGGAGGGTGCCGAGGCGGTGGTGCCGGATTTGATGGACTTTTTAAATTACAGCGTGTATGGCATGCAGTATAAAGCAGAATTTTTAGGAGCGAAAAAATCTTCTATTTTGCTTTCTAAAGCAGCAATTTGGGCCATTCGATTTTTGCGAAAGCCGGCCATCAAAGCTTTGGAAAAGAGCCGCCGGTTTGAAGCGCCTGTCCCCATTGAACACATTGGGGAAATCACAAAGCCATTTTTGTCCTTGGGCAATCAATATGGCGAAGGCTGGTTTCTGGCAGGAGAAATGGTGGAATTAATTACTTCCGGAACACCCAATATTGTTTGTATTCAGCCATTTGCGTGTCTGCCCAACCATGTGGTGGGAAAAGGTGTGATTAAGGCATTGCGCAAGGCCTATCCCCAGGCAAATATTGCGGCGGTGGATTATGACCCGGGTGCCAGCGAAGTAAATCAGTTAAACAGAATAAAACTAATGCTTTCTTCTGCAAAGAAGAATTTAGATAGATGACAGCGTAAGAAAGGAGTAGAAATGTTATGTTGGAATTAAAAAATATAAAAAAAGATTATCCTGCGGGTAATGGGATTGTACATGCCTTAAAAGGGATAGACCTGCAATTTCGGAAAAATGAATTTGTGTCTATTTTAGGGCCTTCCGGTTGCGGTAAGACGACCATGTTAAATATTATTGGCGGGTTGGACCAGTATACCGATGGGGATTTAGTAATTAACGGCACATCCACAAAGGATTTTAAGGACAGAGATTGGGATGCCTACCGAAATCATTCCATTGGCTTTGTGTTTCAAAGTTATAATTTGATTCCGCATCAATCTGTATTACAAAATGTGGAATTGGCGCTGACTCTTTCCGGCGTTTCCAAAGCAGAGCGGAGAGCTCGTGCCAAAAAAGCGTTGGAAGATGTGGGCCTAGGGGACCAGTTGAAAAAACGCCCCAGTGAGATGTCCGGCGGTCAGATGCAGCGTGTTGCCATTGCCCGTGCGTTGGTCAATAACCCTGATATTATTTTGGCAGACGAACCTACCGGCGCTTTGGATACAGAAACCAGCGTGCAGGTCATGGAAATCTTAAAGGAAATTTCCAAAGACAGACTGATTATTATGGTTACCCATAATCCGGACTTGGCGGAAACCTATTCCACCAGAATCATTCGTATGTTGGACGGTGTGATTACCGACGATTCTATGCCGCTGACGGAAGAAGAGACGGTTTTGTACCGGACACAGGACCAGAAAAGATTGGAAGAGACAAAGCAGCAGAAGAAACGGGAAAAGAAACCCACCATGTCCTTTGCTACATCTTTCGGTCTTTCTTTGAAAAATTTGTTTACCAAAAAGGGTCGTACCGTACTGACTTCCTTTGCGGGCAGTATTGGCATTATCGGGATTGCGTTGATTTTTTCTGTTTCTCAAGGGCTTTCTGTTTATATTGACACCATGCAGGAAGACACCCTTTCTTCCTATCCGTTGACCATTCAGCAAACCCACACAGACCTTGGCTCTTTGATGACCTCTTTTATGGGTGCCGCACAGTCTGCCCACGACCACGATATGGATGCGGTTTATACCAAATCCGCCATTTACGATATGATTAATGCCTTAAACAATATGGATAAATCTGAAAACGATTTAAAGGCGTTTAAGGTATTTATTGAAGAACAACGGAAAAAATCCGTAGAAGATGGCGGTCTTGCCCAGGCCCTCAATGGTGTACAGTATGCCTACAATCTGGATTTGCTGATTTATACGGAAAATATAGATGGCAGCATTGTGCGGTCGGATACCAAGGAATTATTACAGGAAATGATTGTAGAATATATGGGCACGAATATTTCTTCCATGGTGGAAATGCAGGAAAGCACCGACATTATGTCCATGATGTCTTCCGGCAGTACCGGTATGACCTTATGGCAGGAAATTCTTCCCGGGGACGATGGTGCACTGGTGAATCCATTGTTGGAAAAACAATATGACTTGGTTTCCGGTTCCTGGCCATCTGCCTACAACGAAGTAGTTTTGGTATTGGATGAAAACAATGAGTTGGACGATTTGACCTTGTATGCCCTTGGTTTAAAGTCTAAGGAAGATGTTGATGCCATTATGAATGCGGCTATGAATCAAGCAGAAATTGAAAAGGATATCCAAAGTTGGAGTTATGAAGAAATCTGCAATATGGAATTCCATACCATTTTGAACGCGGACTGCTATATCCTGGATGAAAAAACAGGACTCTACACGGATTTGCGGGAAACGGATGCTGGTCTCCGTTATTTGTATGACAACGGTACTGTTTTGAAAGTTTCCGGTATTATCCGTCCTAATGAGGAAGCGGTTTCTTCTATGATTACCGGTTCCATCGGTTATACCTATAAATTGACAGAATATGTAATTACAGAATCTTCCAAAGCTGCTGCCGTAAAAGCACAACAGGCAGACAGCACGATTGATATTTTTACAGGCTTGCCCTTTCAAGAAAACACGGGGAATTTGACAGATGCCCGGAAGGAAGAAGAATTCCGTAACTATATTTCCGGTCTTGATGAAGCAGGCAAGGCGGTTGCCTATACCCAGATTGTCAGCATTCCTTCGGAAGAATGGTTGTCTCAAATGACTGCACAGACAATGGGCGCTATGACCCGGGAAGATATGGAAACTACCATGATTACCGCGTTAACCCAACAGATGGGCATGCGTGAATCGGATGTGACAGCTTATATTACAAATATGGAAGAGGAAGAGTTGAAAAACCTTTTTTCTCAAATGCTTGCTGAGCAACTGAAACTACAATATGCTACGGAGGCTGTTACGCAACTTGTCGGCATGACACCACAGGCGTTGGCTATGGCATTGGATGCAGCCGTAGCCACTTATACCACGGAACAATGCGCCTTTTATCATGATGAGATTCTTGTTTTTTCCGAATCCACCTATGAAGACAATTTGGAGGAATTGGGTTGCATCGATTTAGAAAAACCATCTGCCATCAATTTGTTTGCTTCCTCTTTTGAAAATAAAGATGTGATTGAGGACGCAATCGCAAAATACAACGAATCTAAGGATGAACTTTCTAAGATTAAATACACAGATTTGGTGGGCATTATGATGTCTTCCATTACTACCATTATTGATGCTATCACCTATGTATTGGTTGCTTTTGTTTCCATTTCCTTGGTGGTATCTTCCATTATGATTGGTGTTATCACTTTGATTTCTGTGCAGGAGCGTACCAAGGAAATTGGTATTTTGCGTGCCATTGGTGCATCCAAGCGAAATGTTTCCAGTATGTTTAATGCAGAAACTATCATTATCGGTTTTACCTCCGGCACATTGGGTGTTCTGGTAACCGTCTTACTGTGCATTCCTATTAATGCGATTATTCAAGCCTTGACCGGTATTGCAGGTCTGCGGGCGTATTTGCCGTGGGAAGTTGCAATTATATTGGTTGCCATCAGCGTTGTTTTAACCTTGGTTGCAGGGGTAATTCCTTCCAGAAGTGCAGCGAAGAAGGATCCGGTTGTGGCATTGCGGACAGAATAAAGGTTGTGAAAAAAGGTGGCGCAAGCCACCTTTTTTAGTACTTGTGTTTTCTTACAAATCTGTTATAATAATTGTTAGATTGTTAGATTATTGTTAGATTGTTGCATAAAGGAGGAAGGCTATGCAAAGAGAAAACAAAACAACCGAGTTTAAAAGAGAATATGTTGAGGATATTAAGAATACAGTCATTGCTTTTGCAAATTGTGACGGTGGAACGATTTTGATTGGAATTAATGATGATGGGAGTATTTGTGGTGTTACGGATGTGGATGGTACTATGTTGCAGGTGACAAATGCCATTCGAGATACCATTCGTCCGGATGTCACATTGTTTGTTTCTTGCAATGAGGAACATATGGAAGAAACATCCGTTATTAGAATAACGGTGCAAAGAGGTACCGCAAGACCTTATTATTTATCTAAAAAGGGACTTCGACCAGCCGGTGTTTATGTGAGACAAGGCGCTTCTACTGTGCCGGCAACAGAAACTGCAATTTTGCATATGATAAAAGAAACCAGTGGGGACAGTTATGAAGCGGCCCGTTCTCTCCGGCAGGACCTGACGTTTGAAAAGACAAAAGCTTTTTTTCAAAAGGAAAAAATTGCTTTTGGAGAGGCACAAATGCGGACATTACATCTTTTGGACGAGGATGAAACCTATACCAATCTTGGTTGTTTACTTTCTGAACAGTGTACACATACACTTAAAATTGCAGTGTTTGAAGGCAGTCAAAAAACAATTTTTAAAGATCGTTGTGAATTTACGGGCTCTTTGCTTTCACAATTGGAAGAGGCATTTTTCTATATCGACCGTTACAATCGTACCCGTGCGGAATTTTCCGGTTTGCATCGGATTGATATGCGAGATTATCCGCCGGAAGCTATAAGAGAAGCATTGCTAAATGCCATTGTACACAGGGAATATTCTTTTCAAGCCTCTACTTTAATCAGTATTTTTGATGACAGAATGGAAATTGTTTCTGTTGGAGGTTTGATAAAGGGTCTTTCTTTGGATGATATTTTGTTGGGTTTGTCAGCACCCAGAAATCCCAATTTGGCCAATATTTTTTACCGTTTGCATTTAATAGAAGCCTATGGAACCGGTATCTTAAAGATAAAAGAAGCTTATGGGACAGAGACTGTAAAGCCGGACATTATGGTGACGGAGAATGCGTTTAAAATTGTTTTACCAAATACAAACTATTATAGAGAACAGGGTGCATATCGTTTAGAAGAAACAAAAGCGGTATATACGGTGCCGAAAGATAGTAGAGAATCTACCATTTTAAAATTATGTCAAAAAAATGGTTCTGTAAATCGAAAAGAAGTACAGACTGCTTTAGGGCTTTCTCAATCTATGACCATTCTTGTGTTGCGTGATATGGTGGAACAGGGCTTGTTATATACAAAAGGCAATGCCAGAAATTTACGGTATTATACAAACTGAGAAAAACATGCTATGATAGCAAAGTAATTATGTAAGCACGAGGTGAAACACTTGCATCAGGTATATGGCAATACAGATTCTATAAAAGATAGTGTGTTAGAAGAGCTGAAGGCTCTTTATGATTTGCCGTTCCTTTCCGGAGAATTGGTGCCTCGTGAAATTTATTCTGTCATCTGTCCTATTTCCCAAGCACTCAATCGTGAAATCGCAGTATATCTAAACCGAAAAGGGGAAGTGTTGGCAGTTTCTGTTGGCGAACACAATAAAGTAGGTGTGCCCCAATTGCCGGGGAAGCGAGATGAGAAAAAACTTTCCGGCCTTCGCTGTATTCATACCCACCCACATAGTACAGGTCGGTTGTCTGATGTGGATTTAGGCACATTGGTGCGCCTTCGTTTGGATGCCATGATTGCCATTGGATTGGTGCGAGGGGATATCCAAGTGGGAATGCTTTCTCGTGATGATACTGGTGCATTAAAACAAACAGAACTGAGTGGCCCCTATTTTATGCGCCCGGAACCGGAAGAAAATACCGGCTTAAACAGCTTGTTTGCAGTGATGGAGGAAGTGGATAAAGAGGCTTCCAAAGCCATGCAAGGACTTGAAAATGAAGAGGAAACGGAACGTGCCATTTTAGTAGGCTTAAACAAAGAGTCTTTGGCGGAATTGGAAGAGCTGGCAAAGACGGCAGGTGCCACTGTGTTGAAAACAGTGTTGCAAAAGAAAGACCGAGCAGATACCGCCTTTTATATCGGCAGAGGCAAAGCAGAAGAAATTAGCTTAATGCGGCAGGCCATGGATGCCAATGTGATTATTTTTGACGAAGAACTTTCCGGTGCCCAGGCAAGAAATTTAGAGTGGATTACCGGTACGAAAGTGATAGACAGAACAGCATTGATATTGGATATTTTTGCACAAAGAGCACGCTCTACAGAGGGTAAATTGCAGGTAGAGCTTGCACAGATGAAATATATGTTGCCTCGGTTAACCGGTCGAGGGGTAGGCATGTCCCGTTTGGGTGGCGGTATCGGTACCAGAGGGCCCGGTGAAACCAAGTTGGAAACGGACAGACGGCATATTCACAGAAGAATTAAGGCCATTGAGGCCCAGCTTGCAGAGGTGAAAAAACGTCGAGGGGAACTGCGGAATGCCAGAAAGCGAAATGCGGTGCCTACTGCATCTTTGGCAGGCTATACCAATGCTGGAAAATCCACCATTATGAATACACTTTGCCCTGCGGCGGAAGTTTTTGCAGAAAATATGTTGTTTGCCACCTTGGATCCCACGGTACGAAAGCTTCAGGATCCGTTGGAACAGGGGAGAGAGGCTTTGTTGGTGGATACGGTAGGATTTATTCGGAAACTCCCTCATGACTTGGTGGATGCATTCCGTTCTACTTTGGAAGAAACCATTTATGCCGATTTAATTATACACGTGGTGGATGCGTCCAATCCGGATTTTTCCCAGCATATGGAAGTGGTGGACCAGTTGCTTTGTGATATTGGGGCAGAGCAGGTGCCTATCTTTTTGGTGTATAATAAGATGGACAAAGCGCCGGTAGATTTTTTACCGGAGAAAAAAGGAGACCGCGTCTTCTGCGTTTCTGCAAAAACAGGCGATGGTATGCAGGCTTTGGCAGAAGCCATTTTTGCGCAACTGTTGACTGCCAGGCAGGAAGTGACTTTCTTGATTCCGTATGCCAACGGAAATGTGTTGTCTGAAATACATCAAAGTGGTGGTGTGCAGGAAACTTCCTATGTGGAAAAAGGTACGTTGGTAAAGGCAATCGTATCTGCAGAAATTGCCGGACGATATAAGGCGTTCTTGGTGGAGGAATAGACGATGCAAGTGTTACAATATCAAACCGTAGAGCAGGAAACTTCCTGTGAGTATATTGAGAAAAAATCCCGTTTTATCGCATATGTAAAGCCGGTTTCCACGGAAGAGGAAGCCACGGCGTTTATCAGCAGTATTAAGAGCAAGCACTGGGATGCCAGACACAATGTGTATGCCTATTGCGTTGGACTGGGCGCAGAACAAACCCAGCGGTTTAGTGATGACGGAGAACCTCAGGGCACGGCCGGTATGCCGGTGTTGGATGTGTTGCGGAAACAACAACTTTCCAATGTGGTGGTTGTGGTCACTCGTTATTTTGGAGGCGTGCTGTTGGGGGCTTCCGGTTTGGTACGGGCCTACAGCAAAAGCGCCGCCATGGGTGTTGAGGCTTCCGGTATTTTGCACTTGCAACTTTGTCAGGTGGTAAAGGTTACAGTGGATTATGGCACTTTGGGGCGTATGCAACGGGAGTTGCCGGCACGAGGATATGTGATTCGTAACATTGAATTTGATCAAAATGTTTCGTTGTTTGTGTTGGTGCCAAAGCAAAAAACAGGGTCTGTTTCTGCTGACGACCCTGCTATCACACGGTTTACGGCGTTGGTGACAGAGCTGACCAATGGGACAGGTGTCACAGAACCTATGGAAACCCTTTATTGCAAATAGGCTTTCATTCTTTGAAAGTTATTTTCCTCGATTTTTATTAGTTCATCGCTTAGCGCCTTTACTTCTTGTGCAGCGTCCGGAAACTCTTTTTGCAAACGGACTACATTAATTACGCCCATGGTACTGCCTTGCATAATCATTTCCGCAATGTGGCTGGAGGAACTGTCCTTCATTAAATTCATTTGTACCCCTGTCCACAGTCCAATTTCGCTCATAACACCCTTATCTTTCGGGAATTCGTGCCCTTGGTTCAGCAACTCCGTTGCCTTATTGGCAATGGTGTTGTACTGACAATGTTGTGTCTGCATTTCGGAACGCATAGCATCATCTTTAATTCTGTCATACAAATAGGTAATAGACTCCATCCCCATGGAAGCATTTTGATAAATACGATTGGCAAATTCCAAATCTCTTTCTGTCATTGTAAAAACTCCTTTCCGGTAAAACAATTTGTAGTTAGTGTTGCCGGAAAGTTTAGCGGTTATACTTGATAAAAAGGTGTTTTTAACAAAGTTTATCGGTTATAACTGATAAAACAAAGATTTTGTTGGTGTTTATCAGTTATACCTGAACAAATTTAGTCAATCACGATTTGCCAAATCGTACTTGACTAAAATTAAGTAAAAAAAGTCGAAAAATAAAAAGTTTTTGAAATTGATTTCAAAAACTTTCCGCTTAAATTCAAAATATACGCAAATTCGATTACCGAAAGCGTTGAATTGTTACCGAATATGTTGCATAATAAAGATGTCGAATTCGATAATACAATTTAATTTATTTGGAGGTATGGTTATGTTTATAGAAGAACGTCATCATCAAATAGCTGAAACTATAAAAGAAAATGGTAAAATTACCATTGCAGAGATTACAAGTAAATATGGTATATCAGATGAATCTGCCCGCAGAGATTTGCGCCTGCTGGAACAGAAGGGCATATGCAAAAGAACCCATGGTGGAGCTATTTTAATGCAACAGGTGGGTATAAGACCACCGGTAGACCGAGATTTTGGCAATATGCCAATCTTTGACAACTACAGAGAAATTTCTCGTGCAGCAGTAACTAAGATTTGTGAAAACGATACGATTTATTTAACCAGTGGTTCTTTTGGGCATATTATAATTTCTTTTTTGCCGAGGGACATTCACTATACCGTAGTTGTCAATTCTGTGGACTTGGGAAAAGAACTTCGGAGTTTTGACAACATTGATGTGTATATTGCTGGTGGAAAAATGCGTCGGAGTGGGTCTTTGGTTGACAGTATGGCTACGGCATTTATCAGCCAAATGCATTTTGACCTTTGCATTATGACTGGCTCTGGATTAACCGCTGCGTTTGGTCTATCCAATGGTACCGATGAAACAGCAACTTTTCAGAGAACTGTGATTCAGAACAGTCGCAAAAAGTGTCTGCTTATGCCAAGTACCAAGATTGGTGTAGATGCCTTTATTAAAGTGTGTGATGTAGATTTGTTTGACGACATTATTACAGATTGGGATTGTGCAGAAGATCAAATTGCAACTATAGAAGAAAAGGGTATTGTAGTTACAGTTGTCGAGGAACCACGATGAATCGGGAACAGAAGCTACGGAATCTGATTTTAGACCGATATCCTAGCCTGCGCCAGTTTGCTTTAGAGGCAGATATTCCCTATAGCACGCTAATGACCTTGCTGAAAAGGGATGTTGGTGGCGCCTCCTTTGACATTGTCATACTGATTTGCAAAAAACTGGACATAGATCCATTGGAGATTTAAGCAATGACGTGTTGAACAGCACAGAGCAAATGTTTCTGCAAAATTGTTCAAAACCAAATGGTTTGCAGAAACCACCAACAACAAAAAAGGCCTCAGTCACATTAACCTGTAACTGGGGCCTAATTCTTATTGAATATATCAGTTTTTTATTTTTACATCCCTGCCAAAAACGCTTTCCCGTTCTCAATAGCCGTCTCTGCCACAGTCGCATTGCTTAAAACAATTCAACACGACCAAGCAGCAGGTCTATCAGATTGCAATGAAAAATTCCGTTATCATCATAAAAGTTATGAGGAATATCCATGCGAACAATTATTTTTTTGAAAAAGTCTTTTGTCAGGAGTAACGAAGCAAGCTCGGAAGATTCTTTTTTATCCGTATCCATCTGGAATGCAGATTGGATATATATTTTCTTATCTGCATCATTTACAACAAAGTCAATTTCCTTTTGTACGTGGGCACCGCCGGTACGGTCGGTCACAACGCCAACATCAACGGAATATCCTCGACGCAGAAGTTCGTTGTAGATGATGTTCTCCATAAGGTGGCCGGGATCGTATTGACGATAATTCAATCGGGCATTACGGAGACCGATATCCGTGTAGTAGTATTTGTTGGGATAATTGAAATAGGTCTTCCCTTTGACATCATAGCGCTTTGCCATAGAAATAAGGAATGAATCGATGATGTGCTGCACATAGTTTGAAACCAGAGTAGAGTTGACTTTTTCGTTTTTCATACTGGTCAGCGCATTGGCAATGTTCGTGGGATTGGTTAGAGAACTGATCTGAGAAGCGAGGAAATCCAGAATATCATTCAGAATATCCTCCCGCTCGATACTATTTCGTTCTACAATATCCTTTATATACATTTCTTTGTATAGAGAGGACAGATAATCTTTTTTATCCTTTTCATCTGTTAAGGCCAACAGGCGCGGCATGCCGCCATAAAGCATATAGGTGTCCAGTGCCTTTCGCTCATCACCACCAACATGCGAATAGAACTCTTCAAAGGACAGTGGAAATACATGAATTTGAGTAGCTCGACCACGAAACTCTGTGGCAATGTCTTTTGACAATCCTTTGGAGTTACTTCCGGTTACATATACATCCAAATTCTTGTATGCTTTGAGTTCGTTTAACATATCATAGATGGAAACCTCAATTCCACCATTTTCTTTGTCAATCATTTTGGTGGTAAGCTGAACTTCGTCAATGAAGAGATAGAATTTTTCCTCTTTCTTTTCAGCAACAAGCTCCTCGATATATTTACAAAGCGTGATTGGATTTCTGAACTTATAGTAACGTCTCTGGTCCAATTCGATTTTTATAATATGGTCATCCTGAACGCCCTGTGAGAGAAGATGTTCATAGAACAAGTCAAATAGCAATACCGACTTTCCACAACGACGGATACCGGTGATTACTTTGACCTCACCATTCCACATATTACGAATCATACGATTTAAATAAGAATCTCGTTTAATCATCTTGGTCACCTCGTACTTGCGACGTTTGCGTCGATACTTTATTGTATAGTATGCCACGAATTATTAAAATTATCAATAGCGGCAAAGAAAATTCATAAAAAAAGACCCCGGTCACATTATCGTGCAACCGAGGTCGAATTTCTTCTTACATCCCTGCCAAAAACGCCTTCCCATTCTCAATAGCCGCTTTCACAGACTCTTTTGCGGGACCGCCTGGCACTTTCCGTTCATTCACGCAGGTTTCCAACGAAATTGCCTCGTACACATCCTCTGCAAAAATATCAGAGAACTGATGGTATTCCTCCATGGTCAGTTCGTCCAATGTTTTGTTGTAGGCAACACAGTAAGCAACCAACTTGCCGATGACCTCGTGGGCGCTGCGGAAGGGAAGACCCTTCTTTACTAAATAGTCTGCTGCATCGGTGGCGTTGGCAAAACCATGCTTGCAAGCCGCCAACATTTTTTCAGGGCGAACCTTCATGGTGGCTAACATTTTTGTAAAAACAGGCAGACACATTTTTACGGTATCCACTGCATCGAAAATCGCTTCCTTATCTTCCTGCATGTCCTTGTTATAGGCAAGGGGCAAGCCCTTCATCATGGTAAGCAATGTCATTAAAGAACCATAAACACTACCCGTTTTTCCACGTACCAACTCTGCCACGTCCGGATTCTTCTTTTGCGGCATAATGCTGCTGCCGGTGGAGAAGGCATCGTCCATTTCCACAAACCCAAATTCGTGGGAGGACCACAAAATCAATTCTTCACTGAAACGGCTGGTGTGCATCATAAAAATAGAGAGGCAACTTGCCAATTCAATGGCAAAGTCTCTGTCACTGACGCCGTCCAAGCTGTTTTCCGTGATTGCGGAAAAACCAAGTTGGTCGCAGACAAACTGTCTATCCAAGGGGTAGGTGGTGCCGGCCAATGCGCCGGAGCCCAAAGGCATAATGTTTATGCGATTGTAGCAATCTTCCAACCGTTCCAGGTCACGACGGAACATTTGAAAATATGCCATCATGTGGTGGGCAAAGGAAATAGGCTGTGCTCTTTGCAGATGGGTATAACCCGGTAAAATGGTATCCATGTTTTTCTCAGCCAAATCTAAAATGACCTTCTCCAAAGAGATAATCATATTGCGAATGGTAACCACTTCTTCTTTTAAGTACATACGAATGTCCAAAGCCACTTGGTCATTTCTGCTTCTGCCGGTATGCAGGCGCTTGCCCACATCGCCAATACGGTCAATGAGGAGTTTTTCCACATTCATGTGAATATCTTCTGCATCAATTAAAAATTCTACTTTGCCGGCTTCAATGTCCTTTAAAATTTCTGCCAAGGTCGCTTGAATCAATGTAGCGTCTTCCACAGGAATAATGCCTTGCTTTCCCAACATGCCGGCATGTGCAATGCTGCCTTCAATATCCTGCTTGTACATCCGGGCATCAAACCGGATGGAAGAGTTAAAATCATCTGTCAGTGCGTCCTGTGCTTTGGAAAAACGTCCGCCCCATAACTTCATATCTCTTTGCCTCCTGTTTTTTCACAAAAAAGAAAGGCCTTTTTAACAAAGGCCTGTTTCTTCTTATAACAAACCGTTTTTCTTCAACATTTGTGCTCTTACCTTAATCGGCAAACCAATTAAGTTGATAAAGCCTTCTGCATCCTTTTGGTTGTAAACTTCGTCAGCTTCGAAGGTTGCAATATCCATATCGTGTAAGGAATATGGAGATTTTGCACCTGCAGGCATACAGTTCCCTTTGTACAACTTCATGCGTACAGTACCGGTACAGGTTTCCTGCGTCTTGTCCACAAAAGCAGATAACCCTTCGCGAAGGGGTGTAAACCATTGTCCGTTGTAAACTAATTCAGCAAACTTTTGTGCAATCACATCTTTGTAGTGTAAGGTATCTTTGTCAATGCAGAGCAATTCCAATTCTCTGTGTGCAGCATACAATACGGTTCCGGCCGGTGTTTCATATACACCACGGGATTTCATACCAACCAAACGGTTTTCAACCATGTCAGCGATACCAACACCGTTTTCGCCAGCCACTTTGTTTAACTTTGCAATCAAATCGCAAGGAGATAATTTTTCACCGTCAACTGCAACAGGAACTCCCTTTTCAAATTCGATTTCTACATAAGTCGGTTTGTCCGGAGCTTGTTCCGGGGAAACCATTAATTCCAAAATCTTGTCATACTGGGGTTCGTTCCAAGGATCTTCCAAATCCATACCTTCATGGCTTAAGTGCCACAGGTTCTTGTCCTTGGAATAGTTGTCCTCTTTGGTAACCCGTACGTCAATACCACGAGCCAAAGCCTAGTCGCCTTCTTCTTCTCTTGCTTTGATATCCCAAATTCTCCAGGGAGCAATGATTTGCAGATCAGGCGCCAATGCCTTCACTGTCAATTCAAAACGTACCTGGTCGTTACCTTTACCGGTACAACCGTGACAAATGGCGGTAGCACCTTCTTTTCTTGCAATTTCCACCAATCTCTTAGCGATAATCGGTCTTGCAAAGGAAGTACCCAGTAAATATTTATTTTCATACACAGCATTTGCCTTCAAGGTGGGGTAAATGAAGTCTGTAATGAATTCTTCTTTCAAATCTTCAATATAAATCTTGCTTGCGCCTGTCTTGATTGCTTTTTCGTTTAACGGTTCCAATTCTTTTCCTTGTCCCACGTCACCTGCAACTGCAATGACTTCGCAATCGTAGTTCTCTTTCAACCATGGAATAATAATGGATGTATCGAGACCGCCGGAATAAGCAAGTACAATTTTTTGTTTCGCCATCTTACAAAACCTCCCAAACTATAGTAAAATAAGAATACACTTAATTGAATATTTATGCAAGGGGAAAAACATGATTATTTTAGGAATTGACCCGGGTTTTGCCATTACAGGATACGGGTTTTTAAAAATGGAAGGGAACAAATTCAAGCCGCTGGACTACGGTGTGATTACCACAACACCGCAGCAGTTATTTTCCGATAGATTACTGCACATTGGAGATGAACTGGGACGTTTAATTGACACTTACCATCCGGACGTGATGGTCATTGAAGAACTATTTTTCAACAACAACGCCAAGACCGCTATCCAGGCGGCTCAAGGAAGAGGGGTCGCAGTCTACGAAGCTTCCAGACGACATATTCCGGTCCACGAGTTCACCCCGTTGCAGGTAAAGCAGTCTGTCACCGGCTACGGTCGTGCAGACAAAAAACAAATCCAGCAGATGGTAAAGGTTCTGCTGAATCTGGAAAAAATACCAAAGCCTGACGATGCGGCGGACGCTTTGGCCATCGCAATTTGTTATGGCAATTCTGCCAAGTTTTCACAGCGGACGTAAGTGACGGAATAGCCAACAACTCAATTTGCCAGACAGTGTTTGGCAAATTTCCGAAACACTATTTTGGAAATTCGTTCTTTTTTGCAATTCTGCCAAGTTTTCATAGAAGATGTACGAATTTTTTATTTCATATAAACAGCATCATTGCGTGAAAGCAAATACACACAGTATTGATTCATACTGATTCCTTCTCTTTTAGAATGTTCTGCTAACGCTTTATGCAAACTACGGGGAAGTCGCAATTTGAACTGCCCAGAATACGCTTCCAGACTGTCTGGTTCCGGAATTGAAGCTCTATCCTCAAGTGCAGCAGTCAGCCATGCTTTTTTTGCATCTACTGCATTTTTTATTGCAGTTTCAACTGTTTCACCACAGGTAACACATCCAGGAAGGTCCGGATAAGAAACTACAAATCCACCTTCTTCTTTATCTTCTATAATCTCCATACGATAAGACATTGCCATATAATCATTCAGCGTCTTCATCATTGTTACCTCCTAATATTATTATATGTGGTGTCATATGTGGTGTCAACCTGAACGCCATAAAAAAATACCTCCCTCGCATTATGCGTAATCACATTTTTCAAGAAACGTGCTACATCATTTGCTGGGGAGGTATTACATATACTGGTTACGATATGTTTCTTTATATTTATTATATCATAAATTTATTGTACAGCAATTCAGCTAAGTTTTCACAAAGAATGTAAGTAATTCTTCCTGCAGTCGAGTATAATTTTTGCGGAACGAGTTGCTTTCCGGCGTATCTCCTTCCAATATCATGTAAGCACAGTCATAATCTGCAATTTCAGAATAGGGAGAAAAGGGTTTCCATTTACATCGGATTCGTGGACAATCATAAACTTGGGTTCCTCCACCGGGAATTGCCCATAATAGCCATCTATTAACAAATAGGTTTTTAAATTCTCTTCTGAGTAGTCCCAACCTTCCGGTCTTTGGTAAAAATTTAGTAGTAACAAATAGGAGCGTCCTTCTTTCATAAAAGGATGAAATCCGTTTAAGTTTACCAGTTTGCCGGGCTCTGCAACTGGCGCTTCATATACAAAAATAGTATCTCCGGCGGTGACGGTGCCGTTTTCTTTCAGAACCTGTTCCACTTTAAATGCAGAGAGGGTTGCATAGGAGGTAGCACGCCTGGTACCTGTAGGGGTTACCACAACTGCCAGCTCCGCCTGCGCAGCCAAATCTTTTCCGGTCAGTTCCAAAATGGCTTTATTTTGATTCCCGAAATCCGGCTCTATCCACACAGGAATCGAGGCAACATTTTCGTCCAATGGTGTAAAGGATTGGAGGCTTGCACGGAAGGATAACGCAGATGCAATACCGATCCCCAACACGACAAGAAATATTGATAAAAAAATCCAATGTTGTTTTTTCATGCAGAGGGCACCTCCTCTTCCTTTTCTACCTTGGTACAAACACCCTCTTTGATGTGATAACACTCGTCGCAAAGGGCAATAATGTCTTCCTTTTGATGGGTCGCAATGAGGCAGGTGGTGCCTTTTGCCTTTTCTTCTGCAATCATTTTTTGAAACAACGCAATGGTGTCTTCATCCAAGCCGTTGGTAGGTTCGTCTAAAATCAAAAGTTTTGGGTGCTCCATAATCGCCTGTGCCAAAGCCAGTTTTTGCCGCATGCCTAAGGAGTAGGCCCGGTATTTTCGTTTGTCCGCCGGGTCCAATCCGACTCGTTCCAAAGCTTCTTTTAAGTCGTCTTCTGTGGCTTTTTGTCTGATAGAGGCCACTAAGCGCAGGTTTTCCATGCCGGTCAAAGACTTCCAAAAAGTAACATTTTCAATGACAAGCCCCATATCCTCCGGGAACAATCTTTTTTCACTGATGCAGGTGCCAAACACCGTGACTTTGCCGGCATCCGGCACAATGAGCCCGGAGATGGCGCGGAATAGCATGGACTTCCCGGAGGCGTTTCGCCCAAAGAACCCATATACTTTCCCTTGCTCCAGCTGCAAATTAATATCTTTGAGTACCCGCCTTCTTTTTAAGGTTTTTTGTACCCCTTCTAAAATAATGTAATTTTCTTTTTGTAAGTTATGCTCCATAATTTTGCGCTCCTTTTCTTCCTTACAATACATTGTATCGCTTCAATCCCAAGTGACCCGTAATACCTGACACCAGCAAAATGACCCCGTTATATCCAAGAGAAAACAAAATAGAAAAGCCCGGAATGGCAATGTTAAACAAATACGGAAAACTCTCTGCCAACACCCCATTTTCATGCAGATTGAAGACCGCCTGCATGGAAGGATACCAGGCAAGCCAGGCAGGTGGGTTCCATTTGCCAAAGAGGTAATACAGCACCGGTGCCAGCACATAAATGAGCCACATTACCAAAACGGTCACCTTGGATGGCACCCAAACGGATACTACATTGCAGACCCATAAAAAAGTTGCTTGGCATAAAAAGGTGCAAAGGCAAATTCCTACCAGCATGCGCCATAACACAGAAAGGTCACCTATCGGCACCCCAAAGCAGAAACAGCAAAGGGTTACACCAATGCCCATTTGCAGAGAAAACAGAAACGATACCGCCATAATGTGCATAAATTTTTTGAAAAACCATTTTTTCATGCTGTAAGACCGTGTAAACAGAAACACCGCAGTCCGTTCCAACTCTTCTTCCATGATGTTGAAAAATAGTGCCAGCTGCACCAAGAAAGGAAAGGCAAACAGCAAAATGGTCGTAATGCTAAGGGTACTGGACTGTGTATCCGCATAGCCGCCAACCGTTACCACCAAAAATTCTGAAAGGCTGGGGAATGCGTTTTTTCCCCAAAGGAGGAACAACAAAATCCCTACCGGCAGACCAAAACAGGTTTTTGCATAAAGGCCTTTGTTCATAGCACATCCTCATTTCTTTTGACACCAATGAAAATCAGAAAAATATCCAGCAGTAGAATGCCCAGCAATATACTCAATACGCCAAAGGCTTTTAAAGTAAGGTCTGTGTTGAGAATGAGTGTAAAATAGGATACTACCATATAGTTTTCCAACTGCAGTGCCGCCAAACCCAAGGTTGTTGCAAAACTGATAATCATGGGAAGCAGCATCAAAAGCACCTTATTTTTGTGAAAAAAGAAGGAAATGCCATAAGCCAAAAGACCCAATCCCATACCGTAAAGGCCAATCAAGGCCAAAGTGGCCAGATATTGTAATATGGGGGAATTGAAATAGAGGGAAGGGAACAAAATATGGCCTGCTTCATAGGAATAGAGCGCACGACTGCCACCATAGAGACTGCTACCGACCATAGGATAGGTTTCTTTTATTGGAACCGCCAAAAAGCCCAACAGACCGCTCAAGAAAAATGGCAGGGTACTGCCCACAAAAGATGTGATGGCTATGGCAAGGCCTTTTGCCCAGTAATAAGCAGACATTTTTCCCCGAGAAACCAGTATCGGCACCATGCGAGCCTTTTTTTCTTCACCGAAAGAAGCGCCGGCAATCATGGTTGCAAAGAGGGGAAGCACACACAGAATCACAAGCAAAGCAAAATCGCCTCCACCACCTAATAAGGTGTATTTTCTTGCCGGATATATGGTTTCCAAAGAGGAACCGCAATCTGCCATCTTTGCATTTTCATTACATGCCACCCCAAACCCAATGACCGCAATGAGCGCGCTGATAATGAGCACAAACCAAAACGCCCGCCGTTGCCATATTTTTTTCATTTCATAGGAAAAATAATGCCACATAAGAAAGCCCCTTTTTGCTTTCATTATATTGGCAATTTTATGAAGATGAAATAGGATAAATCTTTAAGAATTGATGAATTGCTTACGGCAGCAACGTAAACATTTCCTTAGCTCCATCTTTGGTCACATGTTCTGCCACCGATTCCACACGAAACTTTGTGATGTTTTGGCCAAAACGGATTTCCACAATGTCGCCCACCTTTACATCTGCAGCGGGCTTTACCACTTTTCCGTTAATGGAAACTCTGCCGCCGTCACAAGCCTCTTGTGCCACGGTGCGGCGCTTAATTACTCGAGAAACTTTTAAATATTTATCAATTCGCATAAGAATCTTCTCCTCCGTGTTTCACTTGATTCCAAATGGCATCCAACTCTGCCAGGGACATCTCTTCCATGGTGCGGCCGGATTCCAAAACCACCGATTCCACCAAAGCAAAGCGGTTGATGAATTTTTCTGTGGCAGCGGTCAAAGACAGCTCCGGATTTGTTTTGACAAAGCGAGTCAAATTTACCGTAGCAAACAGCAAATCCCCGGCCTCTTCCACAATGTGGTCCCGGTCCCCTTGTGCATACGCTTCTCGTAGTTCTGCCACTTCCTCTTCCACCTTGTCAAACACATCTTCAATGTTGTCCCAGTCAAAGCCCACATTGGCAGCCTTTTTCTGCACCTTTTCTGCGCGCATTAATGCAGGCAGGTTGGCAGGCACGTTACGCAACACATCCGTCTGGCAGGTCACGTGTTTTTCCACCTTCTTTAACTGTTCCCAGTTGACCAAAACCTCATCAGAATTGGCTACAGTCACATCACCAAACACATGAGGATGGCGGTAAATCATTTTTCTGCAAACGCCGTCGGTCACGTCCAAAATGTCAAAGCGTTTTTCCTCCGTAGCAATTTGGGAGTGAAAAACAACCTGCATCAGCAAATCTCCCAACTCTTCGGTGAGCATGGTGTCATTTTCCTTGTCAATGGCTTCCAGCACTTCGTAGGTTTCCTCAATGAGCCCTGCTTTAATGGATTTATGGGTCTGCTCTTTGTCCCAAGCACAGCCATCCGGCGCGCGCAGGCGAGCAATAATATTTAATAAATCTTCAAAATCATATTTATTGTTTGTCATAGGAACCTCCTAGTTATATTGTTTCCTGAAAGGATTGTAAAACAAGCGAGGGTGGTTGTCAAACTGTTGAAGGAGGTGACCACTAGAATCCTAGACTCGACACTTTATGGTCATCCTATACCTCGACTAAACAAAATCTGGTCACGCACCTTCCTCGACTCTGTGGATTTTTTCTATTTTGGAGAGTCTAGAACGCTTGGTGGCTACTTTGAGAAGAGTCTACGAACCAAGTGGCTACTTTCTCTTGAGTCTAGGATACAAGTGGTCACACGCTTGCCAATGCACGCATTTCGTGCTATCATACTTTTCGCAGACAGTTCGAAACCATCCTGTCTATAAATAAAACTACGGAGGTCTTTTTTTATGAAGAGAAAAACACTTTATCTCACTCAAGGCGCAGTGATTGCCGCCATCTATGTGGTTCTGGTTTATGTGACCAACCTGTTTCCCGGTCAATTAAATTACGGTATGGTACAATTCCGCTTGTCGGAAGCGTTGTGCGTTTTGCCCGTTTTTACCCCTGCGGCAATTCCGGGACTATTTTTAGGTTGTTTAATTTCCAATTTTTTAAGTCCTTTGACCTGGGTGGACTGGGTTTTTGGCAGCGGCGCCACTTTACTTGCTGCGGTGTTGACCTATGTTTGGCGGAAGCACCCATGGACCGCACCCATTCCTGCTATTGTGGTCAATGCTTTGATTATCGGCCCCGAGCTCTACTTCATGGGCTTTGTGCAGGTAAACGGCGGCGTCGGTTTGGTGGCACTGCTTGCCAGCATGGGTTCTGTCTTTGTGGGACAGCTTGTCGTTTGCGCCGGTCTGGGGTATCCGCTGATGTATCTGTTAAAGAAAAATAAAGTCTTTCCACCGCGTTAATCTTGCATTTCCGTCATGTGTTTCCAATATTTTTTGGGCATTAAATTCTGTTGGCATTTTGGGTTGTAGCGACCCTCAATGGCAATGGCATTGAAAAACGCGCGCCAAAGGTCCTGATACATGGGCTCTGCGGTGCTATGCTCTTTCAGCACAACCAGTTCCGGCGGAATTTGGTCGGTAAACAACACCCCTTTCCCCGGTTGATGCACACAGGCAATGTTGCGGCTACTGTCATAAATGAGCCAGCTTTCACCGGCAAGCCTATCGGCAAAATGAGGTGCCATCAATTCCAACACATTATTGGTGGGAGAAATTTCTGCAAACAGAGCGCCGCTTTCCAATTCCTGAAACCGTAAAAAACCAAGCATGTGCTGATTCTCTCTTGTGACCCGGCGGGCCATGTGCATAATTTCGCCCGCCACCGGATGGGCCCACATCTGCAATACCTTAGGGCCCGTGGCAAAGCAAAGTTTCACATATTGAAAAATCAAATCGCCTCGATTGGCATAGCAGGACAAATGGGCATGGTAACTACATTCATAGGCCTGGTATCCCACCTTGGAAATCAGCGCTCCAATGACTTTCTTTGCCTTTGTACCATCCGTAGTTATGGTGGCTTCCCGGGCATCCGAATGAGTGGATTGTGTGGTGTTGTCCCATAGGGTCAAGGGCTCTGTAGTGGCGCCAGGTGCAGTGCCATCTGTTGCTGCCAAAAAATGTGCTTGCTCCACCGGAATGCGAGCATAAAAGGCATCATATACGGCGGTCATCAGGCCGTCAAAAGAGCCGTCATAGCGATACAACATTATAAAGCACCCGTCAGACTGGCCAGTCTGTCCTCTCTGGAAGGTAAGGGTGTGGCGGCCAACGCCGGAGCGGTACTGTTGTCACTTAAATCAAACAGGGATAGCTGCTTTGGTTGTATTTCTTCCGGGGCACACAATTCTTTTGGCAGATTGCCGCTTTGGGCAATGAGGTTCCCCAAAATAAAATTCTGCCGCCAGGGGAATTGCTGCATGGTCTTTCCCTGACAGGTGATGAAAAATTGTGCTCGTTTCAGCACTACGCCCAATCGTTTTAGGGCGAAAAAATCCAACGTAGTACTTCTTCTTGCCATAATAATGCGTTTGGCGGAAGTAACGCCAATGCCCGGCACGCGTAACAAGGTATGGTAATCTGCTTTGTTGACCTCCACCGGAAATTGCTCCATATGATTAATCGCCCAGTTGCATTTGGGGTCCAGCAGGGCATTAAAGTTAGGATTGGCTTCATCTAAAATTTCTTCTGCTTTAAATTCGTAAAAACGCAACAGCCAGTCTGCCTGATAAAGGCGATGTTCCCGAAGCAGAGGAGGCCCGTCCCGCAGAACCGGCAAATTAGAATCGTCATTGACCCGCAAAAAGGCGGAATAAAAAACACGCTTTAAACTGTATTTCTGGTACAAGCTTTCTGTCAGCCGTAAAATCTGGTGGTCTGTGTCCGGCGTTGCTCCAATAATCATTTGGGTACTTTGTCCTGCCGGTACAAATTTGGGAGTGCGGCGATAGAGCATAAGCTCTTGTTTGTTCTGTGCAATGCTGTCGGCGATCTGCCCCATAGGTGCCAACACAGCTTTTCTGGTTTTATTGGGTGCCAGCAGCCGCAGGCTTTTTTCTGATGGAAGCTCAATGTTGCAACTCATACGGTCTGCCAGCAAACCTGTCCTGGCAATCAACTCCGGGTCAGCCCCGGGAATGGCTTTTACATGGATGTAGCCTTGAAAGTAATATTCCTCTCGCAAAATGCGAATGCTTTCATATATTAATTGCATGGTGTAGTTTGGGCTTTTCAGAACGGCGGAACTTAAAAACAATCCTTCAATGTAATTGCGGCGGTAGAATTGTATGGTTAAGTCAGCTACTTCTCGAGGTGTAAAAGAGGCTCTGGGCACATCGTTGGATGCCCGATTGATGCAATATTTACAGTCAAAAATGCAATCGTTGGTTTGTAATATTTTTAATAGAGAAATACAACGGCCGTCGGAGGCAAAACTATGACAAATGCCACAGGCCAAGGAGTTCCCAATCCCACCAGCCTTATTATTGGGACGGTCCACACCGCTGGAAGTGCAGGCAACGTCATATTTAGCAGCGTCTGTCAAAATGGTCAAACGCTGTGCCAAGTCCTGCTGCTGTATAAAGGTTGGTGCGGTCAAGGTTTTCGTCAACAAAAAAAGGGCCTCCTGTTTTCAATCTCAGTAAGCCCAGTATAACATAGAACACATGTTCTGTAAATACTATTTTTTATTCTTTCGGAATACCAAAAATTTAGAGAAAAAGTAGTTTAATATAATGACCACCACGGTAACCAGCATTTTTGAAAAAATCCCTTCTGTTTCCAGCACCGCAAACTGCAGTCCCATGCCGTGAGCCAAATTTAGCATCCAAGTGTCAAAGCCGGTTGCAATCAATAAGGGCACACACAGGATTTCCAAAACACCCGTTGCCAGTCGAGCGGATAAAAACGCACCAGCCTCTCGCAATAAAACGGGAAGCTTCCACTCTTTGGAAGAAAAAACCCACAGTTTGTTGGTTACAAATGCAAAGGCAACGGCCAAAATCCAGCTGAGAATGTTGGACACGTTTACCCCTAAACCCAAGTTGACAAAGAGGGCATAGGTGACCCAGCTGACCACGGTGGTCAGAACCCCAAACAACACATATAACAACACTTCTTTTTGTTTTTTCATAGGTTACCTCTCTACTAACACCGTTACAATCTGGAATGGGCGGAATTGCAATGAAACCTTGCCATCCACAACAGGCAATTCCTCTTTCACATCTTCCAGCATGTTGGTGAGAAAAACTTTTTTTACGTCACAACCAAAGGTAAGTGTGCAGGCGGTCTTATTTCTTTCACATTCATAAAGACGCAGTACAAAAGCATTCTCACGAAGTTCCGCCGGTTTTACCGTTTCACAAATAATGTTGTCTGCATCCACCTGTACCAAAGGTGTGACATCTGCCTGCAAAGCGCCCTTTACTGCCAAAGAAGGCACATTCAACGTGTAAGCAGGCTGAATGACATTTTTCACAGATAACCCACCGGCATGGGGGAGAAAGGAATAGGTCATTTCATGCACCCCTGCATCTCCGGTCACATCTGGGTGACAGCCACCTTTATGCAAAGAAAGACGCATGTCAGAACCATTGACGGAAATTCCATATTTACAATCATTTAAAATTGCCACACCAAAGCGACTTTCGGACAAATCCGACCATTTATAGTTGCATACTTCAAATTTAGAGGCTTCCAAAGCGTTGTTTCTGGTGGTAGGACGGGCAATGTGACCAAATTGAATTTCATTGTTTACCACAGATGCCATCACATCCACATCAAAGCCGGCTTTCAGGAAGGAATGCTTATCTTTCCAGTCAATGACCGTGTGGAAATCCACTTGGGGATTATCTGCGTGGAAAATCATATCTTGTGTAATGATAGATCTTTTTCCAACCTGATAAACAGAGCGGATACGGAATTCTAAAGTACCATTAGAAACCACTTCTCTGGAAATTAAGTTGGTTTGGGGAAGCATTTTGCTCTCCAAATCCGGATCTACATCCCAGTCATCCCAGGAAAGAGGAACATCTTCTGCCAACCAGAAGGTGTTTAAAGGAGTACCACCTGCGCGGCGCAATTCTCGTCCGGAGGACTTGTCCACAAAAGAAGCCATATAGCCATTTTCATCAAAGGCCACCTTTGCAAAGGGGGTTTCCAGTTTGATTCCATCATACAGGAATGGGGAAACAGTTGTGGCTGAGGTAATAGACTCATCTGCCCATGCCAATGTCACCGCACCGTAAGCGGGGATGGAAACACCGCCCACTGCTAATTTTTCCTTACCTGTCACATCGGTAAAGGACTGTGTTGGGTGGTCTGCTATGGTTTTTCCCGGAACGGCATCTAAATACACCACGTCATTTCTATCAAAGGACAAGGTGTTAAACAAAGTCGCCGCATCTGTAGCGCCGTCCGTCATAGCAGAGGCATAATCCAAAGCAATGTCGGTTGCTTTTGTAATCACTTCCGTTACTTCTTTTCGTGCCAGCTCATTGACACAAGTCAGAGAAGTGCCAGGTAAAATATCGTGGAACTGATTCTTCAACAAACATTCGTAAAGATCGTCAGAACATGCATTTTTCCCGGAACCGGAAAGCACATTCATATATTCCATATTGTGCAGGGCAAATTCTGCCTTTCTGTTATTCCGCTTAATGTCATGCATCTGGGTCAAGGTCCCCCGGTGCAATTCCAAATACAGCTCGCCGCTATAAACTGGCAATTTGTCAGCGGTTTTCTCAATTTCCTGCATAAAATCACTGATGGTGGTGTAATGGGAATTTGGTAAGCCGGGAATATCCTTCGCCCGTCTTGCATCCTCAATCATACCATAAGTGGGGCCACCACCACCGTCACCAAAGCCAAAGGCAAGGAGACGAGAATCGGAAACCTGTTTTTGGGGAATTTCCTCCACCGCCCGAACTACGTTATGCACATCTGGGAAGGTGTGGGTTAAATTAAAGTGGGTCAGCACACTGCTGCCGTCAATACCTTTCCAGCGGAAGGTATCCAACGGAAAGCGGTTTAAGTCATTCCAAGAGATTTTTGTGGTGTAAAAATATTTCACTTCCGATTCCTGCATAATCTGCGGAATGGCCGCATTATAACCAAAGGTGTCCGGCAGCCAAAAACTGTCTGCGGTATAATTTAAGTGCTTTCTGGTGTAAAGTTGTCCTTTTAGGAACTGACGAACCATGGATTCGCCGGAGGTAATGTTACAGTCGCATTCTACCCAAACGCCGCCATTAGGTTCGTAACGACCTTCTGCCGTCATTTTTTTAATACCTTCAAAAATATCCGGGTAGTACCGGCGCATCCAATCCAAATGCAACACAGAGGACTGTATAAATTTATATTCCGGATATTGTTCCATCAAATGCAGTGCATTGGCATAAGTCCGGGCACATTTACGCACCGTTTCAGACACAGGCCAAAGCCATGCAGTGTCCATGTGAGAGTGACCGACAATGCCCACTTTGCCTCGGGTGGTTTCCGCGTATTGGTCTGCCAAAATATTTTTCATCAATTCGCGCGCCTTTACCACAGAGGCCTGCCATATTTCCTGTGGGTAGTCAATGGGGTATTCCACCACAACCTGCACCACCTGCTCCAACACATCTTGGGCCTGCCCTTTTAAAAAGTTATTGTCCGGCAAATCGTTAGCCATTTGAATGACTGCTTTTAAGTCATATACGAAATCCTTTACATCTTCATTCATGACGCACAAATCCATGCCGTCGTAGGTGTGATAAAAAGAATCGGGATTGCCTTCCGTAACGCCGTAATTGTCATAAGGATGGCAGCCTACGCAAAAATGGCCGGCGTAACATTCAAATGCCAAGTCGAAGGTGTTCCCCGGCACCGCATCCGCTGTAATCAACTGGGCTGCATGCATACCACCGATAAAATCATGTTTGCTGTTAAAAATGCCTTTGGGAACGCTGTTAATGAAATACAGAATTTCCACTGCATTGGCTTTGGAAACTACATACAATTTACGCCCTGCAGCCGCCTCTGGCACGGTAATGGTGGTTTTTATCCACATGTTATTCCATTCGCCGCCCCAGCGCTTGCCTTTTGCCAGCGGTTCCCAACCTTCTGTGGGTACGCTACGTAAATGGTCTTTTGTTTCTATAAAAAACGGATTTTCCACTTCTCCTATTTTTTGAAAAATTAAATTCCCGTAAATATTATTGAGATGGCTCAACTTGTCAGAAAGTCGTCTGGAATATCGTTGATAAATCATATGAAAATCTCCTTTTTATTCATGGATTAGCATAAGAATACATTGTCTAAGGGGAAAAATCAATATAAAATCGTAGTGAGGATTTTTTTCTATTTATTTGAATAAAGTTGTGAAAGGAGATTTTCGGTATGGATAACGGTGTAAGTAGCTATCGCCGTTTCCTGGAAGGCGAGAAAAGTGCATTTTCAGAACTACTGGATTTGTATCGGGACAATTTAATATTTTTCATTAATCGAACCATTCACAACTTGCATGCGGCAGAGGAACTGGCCGCAGATTGTTTTGTGGAACTTTTGATACATCCCAAACGGTACAATTTTTAATATTCTCTGAAAACCTATTTGTTTACCATAGCCCATCACAAGACGGTGAATTATATTTGGCGTAATAAGCGGTTCCAGCCCATGTCCCCTTACACAGTCTATTTAACCAGACCTTTTGTATACGCCATCGTAGATAATGCTACGGGGTTACCCATCTTTATAGGCACGGTGGTAGATTTGGGGTAAGGTTTGCCGTTACTACAAATTCTCAGAAAATGGCTGATTTGTAGTAGAAGTCCGGGCAGGCAAACCAACCCAGTTTATCGTTGTAACAAATTCAAAACATTTTGACGAATCATATCTGTATTGAAATCACCGGCTTCTGATTCATAAGTGATAATCAAATTGTTTTTCCAATCGCAAATGCCGTTTCGCTCATATGCTTGCTTTTTCCATTCCCATTTATCGCGGTAGGAAGGGTCGTTCATTAGGCCACAGTGTTCCCAGTACACCACTTGTTTTTGATGGGGTGTATAAATGGTAAAATCCGGGTAGACATCGTAGCGACACCCCTGCAATGTCAAAGGTTTTTCATATTCGTAGGAAATTTGATTGGCATAAAGTTCATTGGCAATGATTAATTCGGATTTAGAACGAACATAGTCGCCTTTTGCTGTGCGATAAGGTTTTTTAGAATCAGTATTAGTGGGATGGAGTGCTTGATATTCTACGGATAATGTGGGAAGTTGAGGAAACGATTTTTCTAATTTTATTAAAACTTGTTGCAGCAATTGTATTTCTGTTTTTAATTCTTTTCGTCGTTGTATGGCTTGTTGCGTTTCCTCTAGTTGGTCATCTTTGATGCGCTGATTATGTACAACGCCTGCTTCGTCACGATGTTGTAAATGATAATAGCAATGTCCTTTTGCATGGCGCGTAGTTAAGGAGCCTTTTGGCAATTTTGAAAAATCTGCTTGCAGTGTTTGCAACATGTTTTGATATCGCTGATAATCTTGTGCCAGTAGCTGATCTGCAATGGTCATATGAAATCACCTCTTTTCTTAATGCTATTAGTGTAGCGAAAAACACGGATTTAGGTCAAGAGCGAAAAAAGACTTGTTTTGTCGAGTATGGGAATTTCTGCAAAAATGCCTAAATACAGGTGAAATGCAGAAACTTTACGCCAGGTTTCTGCATCCAAATAGGATTTACGAGCAAATGCAGAAACTTTGGACCAAAACCCCCGTTTGTTTCTGCAAAACGCCCCTAAACAAAAGAAAAAGCAGAAACAAAGCCAATTGTTTCTGCTTTTATAGGTCAAATTATTAAATTTGTAGAAACCGATAAACCGATGGTCCGTCAACAGCCTCCTCTACCCATTCCCCATTACCTTGTTCCAGGCGGCTTCATATTCCTTAATGAATGTGCCCAAATCGTGGAAGGTTTCATACTTATTGGTGTCCTTTTCCAAGTTGGCCTTTACATCATCCATAGGCCAGTAGGCGTTCCAATAGCTTTCCAAATAGTCAGCATCACCGGTTTCCTCGGCAAAATCCGCTTCCAATAAAGCATAAGCCTCTGTGTGGGGTGTGGAATAACCGATTTCTACAGAGTTTCTGTAAGCGATGTCCGTTTCACACATAAAGTTGATGAACAAGTGGGCGGCCTCTACATTTTCTGCGTTTTTCGGAATGACCATGGCATCTATGAACAAGTTGGTGCCTTCCTCCGGAATGGCATAACGCAAATCCGGATTTTCACTCATAATATCTACCGCGTCACCGTTATATACCACTGCCATCCAGGCCTCGTTTGCCTTCATGCTTTGAATGACCTCGTCGCCCACATACTTCATGGCTAACGGTTTTTGCGCAATCAAAGAATCCACGGCCGCAGAAACTTCGGCAGAATTGGTGGAATTCAAAGAATACCCCAGACGCTTTAATGCCAAACCCAATGTGTCTCTCTGACTGTCGTACATAAAAATATGATTTTTATAATCCTCATCCCATAAAATATCCCAACTGGTAACCGGCTCGGTGATTTTGGATGAATTGTAAATGATACCTAACGTGCCCCAAGTGTAAGGCACAGAATAAGAGTTTTGTGGATCGTAAGACTTTGCCATTTCCAAAATGGAAGGATCGATATAAGACAAGTTGGTAATCTGGCTCATATCAATCTCCTGCAGCATATCTTCCGAAATCATTTTACTAATCATATAATCGGAAGGAATCATAACATCATAAGATAAATTACCATTGGTTATGGTCTGATACATTACCTCATTGGAATCGTAGGTGTCCATAATGACCGTAATACCATATTGTTCTTTAAAGTCGTCAAAGACAGATTCATCAATGTATAATCCCCAGTTATACAGATAAAGCACATTGCTGCTGCTGCCTGGTGCAGGCAGAATAATCAGTACCGTACATAACATCGCTACTACAAGCACCAAAGCAACCTTTTTTGTGATTTTTGAAAAACGACTGTCCGGTTTTGCCTTTACCTTTACCTTTGCCTTTGCCGGCTTCAAATTGACAATGAGAAGCAATGTAATAATGATTACAAACATAATGGTGGACAAGGCGTTTACCGTAGGACGGACACCTCGCTTTGTCATGGTATAAATGGCAATGGACAAATTGGAATAGCCCTGTCCTTTGGTAAAGTAACTGATAATAAAATCATCAATGGACATGGTAAAACAAATCATCATACCGGAAATAATACCGGGTAAAATTTCCGGGAACACCACATCACCAAAAGCCTTTAAAGGTTTTGCTCCCAAATCCAGTGCGGCTTCATACGTGTTTTTATTCAAGCCCCGCAGTCTTGGCATAACAGACAAAATCATGTAGGGGATGTTAAACGCAATGTGGGCAATCAATACGGTGGCATAGCCTGTGCTCACTGCGAAAAATGCAAAAAGCATCATCAAAGATACACCGGTTACAATGTCCGGACTTAATACCGGAATATTGGAAACCGTTAACGTCAAAGATTTTTTCAACGGCTTCATGTTGTGAATACCGATGGCGGCAATGGTACCGATGACCGCTGCAATTAAAGTGGACAAAATGGCAGTGGACAGGGTGTTGGAAAAAGCGTTCAAAATGGAAGGCGTTTTAAACAACTCCTCATACCATTGCAGAGAAAAACCTGTAAAGTTGGACAGGGAATTGCTGGCGTTAAAAGAAAATAACACCAGTATGGCAATGGGTGCATACAAAAATACAAAGATAATTGCAATGTAAAAACGCTGTATAAACTTCATCATACAATGCCACCTCCCCCTGCTTCATGATCTTTGTCAAAGTGGTTTAGGATTAACATGCTTACCAAAACCAGAACCATCATAATGATGGATAACGCAGAACCTAGGTTCTTGTCGCTATTGGTCAAAAATTGTTTTTCAATCATGTCGCCAATCATTAACTCTGTGCCGCCCACCAGCTTTGGAATGGCAAAGGTGGTAACTGCCGGCATAAATACCATGGTAATACCGGAAATAATGCCGGGCACTGTTAAGGGCAAAGAAATGGTGGTAAACACTTTGAAGCTGTTGGCACCCAAATCCTGTGCGGCTTCGATGGTGTTTCTCTGTATTTTTTCCAACGCATTATAAATGGGCAAAATCATAAAGGGCAGATAGTTGTAAATCATGGCCAAAATGATGGCGGAGTCGTTGTATAAAAATTGTACCGGTTCAAAGCCCAGGCTCATCAAAAAGGAGTTAAGCAATCCTGCCTCGCCCCCACGAAAAATAGCCATCCAGGCATAGGTGCGAATCAAAAAGTTCATCCACATAGGCACCATAAACAACACGACCAGAAGGGAACGAACCCGTGGGGATTGCCTTACCAGGCACATAGCCAAAGGATAGCCCAACAACAAGCAGGCAAGGGTGGTTACCAATGCAATCCATAAGGATTTCCACAGGCTGTTGAGAAAAATGGGGTCGCAGGCTCTGGCAAAGTTTTGCAGCGTAAAATGGATACCATCAGCATCTTCCGTTGTAAAGGCAAAGAAAGCTACAATTAAAATAGGTACCACCGTAAAGAGTATCATCCATACGATATAGGGGCCGGCAAGCCAGGTGTTTTTTTTCATTCCGGTGAACCCTCCTCTAATTCCTCTAATACTTCTTCGGTCACTTCACGCTCTTCAATTTTAAACAGGGTAGGATCAATCATCATACCGATGGTCTGCCCAACCTGCACTTTATCGTCACAGTGGATTAATATGGTGTTTTCTGTTACCTTTACGGTAATTTCGTAGTCTTCCCCCTTGTCACGAATGGTTTCCACCACACCGTTGACACAGCCTTCTGTATCTTCCGGTACAATATCAATGTCCACAGGCCGGATAAACACATTTACCATTTCGTCTTTTTCAATGCCCATGGTGTTGCAGGTAAACTTCTTATCAAATACTTCAATTTCATTTTCGCCCAAAATCCAACCGGACACAATATTTGTGGCAATCCGCATGATTTGAATTTCATGGGGCTTAATGGAAATACCGATGGTTTGCCCTACCGGCACCATTTGGGTGCTGTGAATCTTCCAGTCAAAGTCGTAGGTATCGTTTCTGGCAATCATTTCATAGTTGGCGCCTTTAAAAATCACGCTGGTAACGGTTACATCCAGATTTCCTTGACCTGCCGGCATGATAATAATATCCTCGGGGCGTACCACCACGTCCACATCTTCGTTTTTGGCAAAGCCCTTATCTTCACATTTAAAAGTATGCTCCGCAGATTCGCAGAGGTAATCTTTCCTCATAATACCGGTAAGCAGGTTGCTTTCGCCGATAAACTGTGCAACAAAGGCGTTGACCGGTTCGTTATAAATATCCGTAGGGGTACCAATTTGCTGAATAACACCGTTGTTCATAACGACAATGGTGTCGGACATGGTCATAGCTTCTTCTTGGTCATGGGTAACATAAACAAAGGTAATGCCGAGGCTTTGTTGGATTCTTTTTAATTCCAACTGCATTTCTCTTCGAAGCTTTAAGTCTAAAGCGCCTAATGGCTCATCCAATAAAAGTACTTCCGGTTCGTTGACCAAAGCTCTGGCAATGGCAATTCTCTGTTGCTGACCGCCGCTTAAAGAATCTACGGCACGATTCTCAAAGCCATTTAAATCCACCAGCTCCAGCATGGCGGTTACTTTTTCCTTAATTTGTGCTTCCGGCACTTTCTTAATCCGAAGACCGTATGCCACATTGTCGTAAATGGACATGTGGGGGAATAAAGAGTATTTTTGAAAAACGGTGTTTACCTTTCTCTTATGCGGCGGCATATTGGTAATGTCTTCGCCATCATAAAGAACTACCCCTTCGGTGGGTTGTTCAAAACCGCCGATAATGCGCAATGTGGTGGTTTTACCGCAACCGGAAGGACCAAGCAGGGTGATAAATTCATTTTTCCGAATATAAAGATTTAAGTTTCGGATGACCTGTGTGTAGCCGAAGCTCTTAGAAATATTTACTAAATCAATAATTTTGTTGTGATCGCTCATATCCTTACTCCTCCGCTTTTAAAAACTGGGGGGTGTTGCCACCCAAAGTATTTCTGCTTCTGTCTTTCCTGCGTTTTCTATGTAGTGGGTTTCGTCCGGTTGAAAGTAAAAACTTTCGCCTTTCTTTGCTTTATAAACTTTACTTCCTACCACAATTCGAATTCTTCCGGAAAGCACATAGCCGAATTCTTCACCGCTGTGAGGCTCATCAATAGGAGAGGTGCCACCGGCAGAAAGTTTTAATAAAATGGGTTCCATATCGTTTTTCTGGGAATTCGGTACAATCCATGTGATTTCGTGACCGGAAGTTTCGTCCTCCTTAACAAAAAAATCATCTATACCAAACACAATCTGCTCCTGGGTACGTTCATTAAAGAAGTCCTGCAAATTGGTGCCCAAACATTCTAAAATGTCCACCAATGTAGAAATGGAAGGAGAGGTCTGGTCGCTTTCCACTTGCGAGATAAATCCCTTGGAAAGTTCGGCTCTGTTAGCTAATTCTTCTTGTGTTAGGCCGTTTTTAATGCGCAGTCGTTTTATCTTTGCGCCTAAAACGTATTCGCTCATG
>CAYMRI010000001.1:0-33747 GCA_964392835.1 uncultured Eubacteriales bacterium | reverse complement strand
GGTATGTTTATGTCAGAAAAATTAGAAAGAATAGAAGAGATGTTAACCGGCATTCCGGCAACCATAGTGAGCGGTATATTTTTGTTATTGAGTTTTGCACTCCCCAAAGTGGGTATAACATTACCGGTAGACCCTGCTTGGATAACAGTTCTTATCAGCGGATTGCCCCTTTTGTATGCAGCCATTCGAAAGCTGGTAAAGAATTCCGGTATTAGCAAGATTTCTTCTGCATTGTTAATTACCTCCGCCATGATTGCAGCTATTTTCATTGGGGACCTGTTTGCGGCCGGAGAAGTAGCCTTTATTATGGCATTGGGTGAAATCCTTGAAGATATGACAACCGACCGCGCAAAGAAGGGCTTAAGAAAACTTATTGCACTTGCACCTATACAAGGCAGAAGAATGATAGATGGTAAGGAAGAAATGATTCCTACACAAGAAATTAAAAAAGGAGATATTTTGCGGGTGCTCCCCGGAGAAGCGGTGCCGGTGGATGGTGTCATTGTCAGTGGCGAAACATCAGTAGACCAGTCAGTGTTGACCGGAGAATCTCTTCCGGTGGATAAAACTGTAGGGGACATGGTTTTTTGCGGAAGTATCAATCGATTTGGTGCTATGGATATGGAGGCCACAAAAGTAGGGGAAGACAGCTCCTTGCAAAAACTCATCCGCATGGTAAAGGAAGCGGAAGATAAAAAGGCGCCTATGGCCAGAGTTGCAGACAAGTGGGCCAGTTGGTTAGTGCCGCTAGCATTGGTGATTGCCATCATTACGGGTATTTTGACAAAGGATATTGTACGTGCAGTAACTGTTTTGGTTGTGTTTTGTCCTTGCGCATTGGTATTGGCAACGCCCACAGCTATTATGGCTGCCATTGGGCAGGCAACCAAGCATGGTGTTGTCATTAAATCCGGAGAAGCCCTTGAAAAAATGGGAAAAGTGGATACCATTGCTTTTGATAAAACGGGAACTTTGACCTATGGTCGATTACAAGTCAGCGATATTTTTCCCGTGGATGATACCGTGGGAGAAGAGACGCTGTTATCCTTGGCTGCTTCTGCAGAAGCAAAGAGTGAGCATCCTTTAGGAAAGGCCATTGTAGCGTTTGCTCGAAAGAGGAATTTGGCACTTGCAGAATCGGAAGCGTTTCAAATGACGGCAGGGAAAGGTATTTCTGCGCAAATTGAAGGGAAAAACATTCTTTGCGGTAATGAGCGTTATTTGACAGACCACGGCGTTGCTCTTAACGGCAACGTATCTTCTAAATTGGAAGAATTTCGTTTGCAAGGGAAGGCCTCGGTTTTGATGGCAAAAAACGGCTGTGTCATAGGTGTGATTGCCCTTTCCGATGAGCTTCGTCCAGAAGCAAAGGGAATGGTGGAACGGCTGAATGGTATGCACACCGATATAATTCTGCTTACAGGGGACAATGCACTGTCTGCCCAATATTTTGCAAAGCAGATTGGCATCAGCCTAGTAAAAGCAGATCTGTTGCCGGCGCAAAAGGTAGAGAGTATTACAAGTCTGCAAGCAGAAAACAGAACCATTTGTATGATTGGAGACGGCGTCAACGATGCACCGGCTTTAAAAACGGCGGACGTGGGTGTGGCCATGGGTAGTATGGGTAGCGATATCGCAGTAGAAGCGGCAGACATTGCGTTAATGAGCGATGATATCTCCAAAATTCCGTATTTAAAACGGCTTTCCATTGCCACAGTAAAAACCATTAAATTCAGCATTTTTCTTTCCATGTTTATTAACATTCTTGCTGTGGTACTTTCCGTAGTGGGCCTTTTGAATCCTACCACCGGGGCTTTGGTGCATAATGCAGGTTCCTGTTTTGTGGTCTTGATTGCGGCACTGCTGTATGATAGGAAGTTTTCCTAAGGATTTTTGCAGTAGGTTTCCATCCCGTTTTTTTGAATTTCCTTCAAAGTGTCTGTTAAATACCACTGCAGGTCTTCTTTCGCCTCGTCATACACCACGCCTCGATAAGCTTTTTTACCGATGCGCACATAAAGCAAATCGGCGCCCACTTCCACAATACGATTTTCGTTTTTCTCGCCCCGATGAGAAATTTCTACAATGACCATGTAGGTGTAGCCTTCGTCCGGTCGGGACTTCAGCTCCTGGAAGTCTTTTGTGACATACCGGAATTTGGGGCGTAATTCCAAGTCCATTTGTAAAGCTTGGGCAGCAAAAGGCTTGACCCATTCCTTTGCTTTTGCGCAGGCTTCCCGTTCCATGGGAATGATTTCATCCGTTTGATAAGACTTTCCGGTATGGGGTCTGCTTTTCCGCTGATTCCACCATGCCTTAAAGCCTTCTCCAAAATAACCGGTAATGGTGCTGTCCCAGTATTGTTCCAAAAGGCGTTTGGTACGGTGGCTTTTTTGAATATGCCCTTGCATATATGGACGGCGTTCTCCTTCTATGCGACCCTTGATTTTAAATACGCGAGAAAACAGCAAGTCCCAAAAAGGATGGTCGGAAGAGCTACTGTCCTCTTCTACGGTAATTGTGTGAATGTTCCCCCACAAGTAGCGTTCATTTGGAAAAAACAGATAACAAATGGATACCCCTTCGTTGTCAAACCGATAGCAATAGGGCATGGCAAAAATGGGTACAAACACAAAGAACAAGGAAAAAATACCTAGGACAATACCTAGGGTAGTTTCCTGTTCCAGCAGTGAAGTAACCGCAAAGTACCCGAAAACAATACCCATGATGACAAATAAATAAAATAGTCTGTTCAGCGCAAATTGATGTTTTTTGTTCATATGATAAACCTCCCCCATGTAGCTTTATTATACGAAGTATGGGGCAAAAGTCAATTGTGCACGAGAACATTGATTCTGCATGGGTTTTATGACTATAATATAGTTACGGAAACAAATTTAAATCTGAGGAGGGGAATGTCATGAAAAAAACAAAGGCTTGGAATTCATTTTATTATTTTTGAATCAGCTATTATATTTTCTGATTTCATATGTAATTGCAATCGTTATCCAATCATGACTCCAACAATAATCACTGAGAAAAAGGCAATGACAATTGTAATTATTCGCATTAAGTTCCAGTACTCGAAGGCAGTTGTTTCATGAGAGGTAAGTACATACTTTCTAAGGCGGTTGCCCAAAATCGCACTTGAGAGAATAAAGTGAAGGACAAGCGGGATGATACCAAGGATTAGAAAACCACCGAAAAATCCAACCAGAACATTTGCAAAGAGATATACACCTTGCACAATGGAAGTGATTCTGTAATATTTCAAAATAAAGGCGACTTCTTTGTCCTTTATCAAAAGCCCTTTTTTAACAGAGTTCCATTCTTTTCGTGTTTCCAAAAACATGGAAATTCCAAAAATGACTGCACCGGAAAAAGCGATGCACCAGTCTACGCCAAAATGAAAAATCCAATACCACCATGGGCGGGTAACAATGGTTTTTAATGTGCCGTCAGCTTGTCCTGTATATACCTGATAAGTATCGTAGTATAGTTCCCCTGCCTGAAATTCGTCTGTGACCGGATTGTCTTCCCAATCATAGTCTAAATAATCTAGAGCATCCACATTTACACAGTCTACAAAACTGCCATCCAGTGCACTATAAATATAAGCCTCATCGTTATAAATAATTAATTTGTCTTCGTCTAATTCAAAATACACATTTCTTAAATAGGGTGTGGAAACGGCCCAAAGAAACTGACCGGATTGGGAATAAACATTAACGTAAGAAGCATCATTATAACAGACATAGATTTGTTTTGTCTCTTTATGGTGAAGAACGGTTGCAATTTCTTCCGGCGCAAATAACTCGGGCTGTAAATCTTGATAGTTCTGTGTGTTACGAACACAAAGGGATCTACCAACCAGACCAAGGCCTATGCCACCAATAAATAAAACCAAGCATAATATGCCTACAATATTCCCCCCAATATGCTTTTTCATGATGCAAGTCTCCCCCTTTTTGCTTTTCATATGTTTATTATAGCATATGTTGGTAGTTAATACAATTTTTCATATTTTTCCAACCCACCGGCAATACTAATCCAATCAAGCAAGGAGGTACAAACATGGATACAATATTACGGGTTCTTATCCTGTCCATTACTTCAGTAGCGGTCCTTTTTCTGCTGACCAAACTCATGGGGAACAAAGAACTTTCTCAAATGAGTATGTTTGATTATGTGACGGGCATTACCATCGGTTCTATTGCTGCGGAGATGGCTACAAACCTGGAAACGGACTGGTATAACCCTATTATTGCCATGATGGTATATGCCTTTCTGGCAGTGGGTATTTCTTTTTTGACCAATAAATCTGTCAAAGCACAAAAAATATTAAGCGGCAGGCCCATTGTTCTAATGGACAATGGGGTGATTTTTAAGAAAAATCTAGCCAAAGCCAGAATGGATGTCAGCGATTTTCTTATGATGTGCAGGGTGCAAGGGTGTTTTGACATTGGGCAGATACAAACTGCTATTTTAGAATATAACGGTAGCCTTAGTTTGCTGTTCAAATCCAATCAACGACCGGCAACCCCCGGTGATTTTAACTTGTCCCCCCAACAGGAACAAGTGCAGGTCTCTGTTATTTTGGACGGCAAAGTCAATGAAGCCAATTTAAAACTGGTGAAGCATAATCTACATTGGCTGGAAAAACGCATCAAAGCACAAGGGTATGATAGTGTGCGTCAAATTTTTCTGGCCACCTGCGATGCAAATGGCCAGCTTGCTTTATATCCTATGGAGAAACAAAAAATTCCGGTGGACTGGTTTGAGTGAAATTTATTTTTCCCAACAAACTCCGTTGCTGTCCAGCCCTACGGAAGTGGTAGACGCAGTAGTAAATTTGGCAGAAGTGCTTCCAAGATACACAACCAGAGAAGAAAGTTTGCAAGGGGCCTTTACTGTAGCGATTACCTTCCCGGAGACAGTAACGGTCAAATACTCGCCGGAAGACATGGATAAAGTAGATTTGGAGGCAATGCTGGAAAAATTGGAGCAATGCGTGGTTTCGCTGCTTCCCATACCACCGTTAGGCGTAATGGCAATGACAGAACCGGCGGTATATTGATAACCGTTTTCTGTATCTAAAGCAGAATTTGCACTGGAAGTACAAATGACAACGGTGTTTCCTCCTTTAAATACAATACCACTATAGGAAGTTCTACTGTTGGAATCCAGACCATCACCGCCGGCATAAACGTAAATGGTGCCGCCACTGATGGTAATAGCTGTGCCGCTGGTGGTGGTTGCATTCATACCGTCGTCGGAAGAAACCACGGAAATATTTCCGCCGGAAACGGCAATGGTAGTACCCTCTAAGCCTTCATAACAATTTGTCACATTAACGGTACCGGCGGAAACCGTCAGAGTTCCATCTGCGTGAACCCCGTCATCGCTGGAATACAGGGTAAGTTTTCCACCGGAGATGGTTACGTTCCCGGTAGGGGTTGCGCCGTTTTCCAAAGTAGTATCTGCATTGGCGTGAATGGCATCGTCATAGGCTTTCACAGAAATGGTGCCGCCGGAAATTTTAATTTCATTGCCCGCTTTGATGCCCTTTGCGGAATAAGAACTTTTATTGCTGTTCCCCTCGCTCATACCACCCATGCCACCCATACCACCCATACCACCATCTTGTATGGATGTGGTGTAGTTGACCCATTCATAATAAAGGCCATTGTAAGAACTGGTCAAAGCAAAGGTGTCATATTCTGTGTTAATGGACAAATAGTCAGAACTTACCAAGGCTTTGGCTTCGTTGGCTTCACTGGGGGTCACAGAAGATTCAAAAATGAAAAACTGCATTTTACTATATTTCGTATGTTTAGGGAAAGAATAATAGTAATAGTTGCTTCTGTTGCCGGAAACCGTAGAATGGTAGGTTGCACTTACCCACAGGGTGTCAGAATCGTTGTTATAGTATCTAACTGCATAATTATATTGATTGCTAGTAAAACGAATGTAGTATTCGTTGTTGGAAGTACCGGAGGAAGAAGAGCCGGAAGAAGAAACATCTCCTGCATGTTCGGAGTATTTGGATGTAAAAATATTTAATGTTGTAGCATTGTCCTCCACGATGGCGTTGTAGGCAGCATCAATCCCGTCACAGGCTGCATGTATGGTCATATTCGTTGCGGAAAGCGTAACAGTACCCCGCTGGTTTCCTTTTTCTGAAATGTCAGTGGCGGAAGTTTTAATGCCGTCTCCGCCTGTAGCAATCAATGTGATATTGCCGCCGGTTACGGTAACGCTGTCATTTCCTTTCAGGGCATTATCCACACAAGTAACAGAAAGGGTAAGATTTTTTATGTCCAAATCATCTTTGGAATGAATGCCGTTATTATTCTCTGATATGACGGTTAAAGCACCTTTTCCTTCTATGTCTAAGTCCACAACAGAGTGAATCGCAGCGGCATATTGCGTTTCGTCATCCTCTGCTACGGTTTCTCTTAAATCATATATTGCGTTGGTATATCCGCTTTTGGCAGAAATGGTCACTTTGTCCCCGGAAAGGATTGTAATAGGACTGGTGCTTTGGGAAGAAAGGGTTAGTCCGCAAAGCTCTAAATCAAATTGATATGCATCGTCTATAGAAATGACAATGTTTCCCATCATTTCACCGGAAATGGCGTAGACAGAATCTGCTTTAATGCCGGAAAAGGTAATCGTATTTCCTGCGATAGAGTAGCAACCCGCAGTGCCGGAAACACAAGAAATGGAAATGGAAGAATCCGATTCCTCAAAAGAAACAGACAAGGTGTGACTTTGGGTAATATTTTCAAATGTATAAACGGAGGCTGCCGTCATTTCTTTGCCATCTACTACCAATTTAGAAACTGCATAACCCAGGTTGGGCATGGCGGTAATCTGCAAAGTATCGCCGTAATTCACATTTGTGGTGCCGGAAGGGGTTACCATGCCTTCTTGACCGGCGTTTACAGTAATGGTTAGTTGTTCGGCAGAAAGGGAAATGGAAGCGCTTATTTTGCCGTAGGTAGTATCATTAGGCACAAAGGTGATACTGTAAGTACCCTGTGCGGTTACGGTTTCCTCCGGATTGGTCCAGGTAAACACACCATCTACACTGCCGCTGCCACCCGTAAGAGAAATGGTGGAAAGGGGCTGTCCGATATAAACGGTTTCTTCTGCCAGAGTAGGCAGCTCTAAAATATCCACTTTTAAACCTAATACGGATTCATAAGAATAATCGCAAACGGTACAGGTATACTTTGCAAGACCGGTTTCGGTATAGGTGGCTTCCTGAATTATCGCTTCGGAAAAAGTATGTGCCTCTTCCTGGCTACGCAAATCTGTGTAACCGGTATCGGTGCAGGCATACCAGTGAAAATCCTCGTCGTAACTCCAAGTGGTAGCATAATGCCGTACCGCATCTGCATCTGTTGCATTTGAATTGTTATTTGTTTGGTCAGTGCCACATGCAGCAGTTATCAATAAAATAAAAGCGCACAGCAGGCAAGATACTTTTAAATATGTTTTTTTTCCCATTTTCCATCCTCCTATTTTCTTTAGTATACAAGATATCCGTGGGGTTTAAAATGAAGGGAAGAAAAATATTATGTGACGGTTTTGAAAAAAGGAAATCGAAAGCCTGTCTCAATTTCTCATTTTTTTACATAATTTTTCCTTGTGAAAAGTTGCAAAATCGTATATCTTAATAGAAAGAACTCTTTTTATTCAAGGAGGTAATTTCATATGCAAATTTTCATTACAAAGAAGTACATTGTAGTGCCTTTAGGCTATCATGCGAGAAATAAAAAAATCATTCTTTCTCGGAACACCCCGGAAGGCAAGAAAATTGTTTATGACGTGGATGCTGCCATTGATATTGTAAGGCCGGATTACTACGGATATTTGGATATTTCTCGCTTCCACGGTGAAACACTGGAGCTGGAATGTGTACCTGCACTGGATTACATCTTTGAAATGATTGACGAATTACCAAAAGACGGCATTTATAAGGAAAAATACAGACCCACTGCGCATTTTTCCGCGTCCTATGGTTGGATTAACGACCCCAACGGCTGTATCTATGATGCGGATACCGGATTGTATCATCTATTTTTCCAACACAACCCGGTGGGCCATATGTGGGGAAACATGCACTGGGGACACGCTGTCAGCAAAGACTTGCTCCATTGGGAGGAACTGGACGAAGCACTGTTTTCCGACGAATTTGGCACCATGTTTTCCGGCTCTGCCATCAAAAATAAAGACGGCAACATCATGTTGTTTTATACCGCAGCCGGCGGCAACAATTTGATGTCCAAAGGAAAACGGTTTACCCAATGTGTTGCCATTAGCAAAGACGGTGGTAAGACCTTTGAAAAATACAAAGGCAATCCCATTATTCCCCATGTGGAAGCGGAAAACAGAGACCCCAAAGTGATTTACTGCCCGGAAATCGGTGCTTATGTGTTGGCACTTTTCTTAAACGGACATGATTTTGCGATTTATCAATCACAAGATTTATTGCACTGGGAATTGTTACAAAAGTTAACCATGCAGGGGGACGATGAATGTCCCGATTTTTACCCGCTGTATGTAGACGGTGATACAAATAAGAAAAAATGGGTGTTTACTGCAGCTCATGACCATTATTTGATTGGGGAAGTGGTAAACGGCAAGTTTGTTCCGGAGATGGAGGAAAAGCGGCTCCATTATGGTAAGAATAGCTATGCTGCCCAAACATTTTCAGGCTTACAGGGTGCTGACGGCGTAGGAAGACGGGTTCGAATTGCCTGGAATACCACCCATGCACCTTTTGAAGCGTTTAACTGCTCCATGTGCATCCCCACCCAAATGGAATTAAAGACCATTGACGACGAACTGTGTCTTTGCAGTTATCCCATTAAGGAAGTGGAAACCCTTTGGGAAGAAACCAAGGATTATGTAGGGTTGGAGGCGTTGGAAACCATATTGGACGGCAGTGCCTACGACATAGAACTGGAACTGCAGTTACAGGCAGACAGCGTGGCAATCATTTCTCTGTTCGGCATGGAAATCAAGTGTAACGCCAAAGACAATCAAATTTTCATGGATGGGGCTTCTATGCCTATTTTTTATCCTGATAATGTGCTAAAATTACGATTGCTGGTAGATAAACTGGGAATTGAAATTTATGAGGATCGGGGACAGGTTTTTATGTGTAATGGTTTTATCTGTGACTACACCTTAAATCAACTGTCCGTAAAAACAGTAGAAGGAGTTTTACACATACAAAGTGCAAGTATCCATCGTTTAAAAAATATTTAGGAGGGGATTTTTTATGAAGGTCTGTAGTTATTGTAGAACAGAAAATGAGGATCAGGAGATGACATGTACCCAGTGCGGCCTTTCTTTGGAGACAGCACAACAGAAGGAGGAAACAGTGCCCGCACCCAAAAAGAAAAAAACGCTTCTTCCCATTATTTTAGGGGCAGTTGCACTGGTGCTTGTTGCGATTTTGGTTGTGGTGTTTGTTCTGCCCAATGGGGCGGAAATGGAAAGTGATTATATGTTCCCGGACACCACATTATTGGTAACAAATAATCTTTCTGAGACGGAAACCATATTGGTGGCAAATGCAGACAAGATAGGAGAGCCGTTTGCCGGTTATTTTTCCTATACGGGGGACTTGGTTAGTTTAGATGGAAATGTTCAGCTTTTATATGGTAGCGATAAAAATATTTATGTGGCTACAAAAGAGGGAATTTCCAAAAGCATTGGAAAGAGTGGGTATTTTAACTTGGCACTTTCCGGAAAAGCAGCAGTCTATTTGGACGCAGAAAACAAATTATATTTACAATCCATTCCTGTAAAAGATGAGCCTGTATTACTTTGTGAACAAGCAGCTACCGGCTTTGCCATTTCACCGGATGGAAATTCTGTTGCCTATGTAAAAGAAGAGGGCGAGGAATCTATTTTATATGTGTATCATCAGGGGAAACATACCAAAATAGGAAGAGACTTAAAACCGCGTGCCATTTCCAATGATGCACAGTATATTTATTGTTCTTCTATCAGCGCCTATGGTTTTTATCTTGCGGATTTGTCAGGCAATGTAACGCAAATGGCAGAGGGACCGCGCAATTTTTATATTTTAAATAAAGACCATACGCAACTTATTTTTTGTGGTGACGGAAAGTGGCAGGTAATAGACCATGGAGAACGGAAAGAAATTTTGAATTTAATTAATTTTGCTATGGCAAGCATTGAAACTTATATGGTAATCCCTATGGGAGCTTTTTCTAAAGGGGAATTTTATGGAAACATTCTTACCTATGGCGTAGACTCTTTAGCAGGAAAATATTACTTAGGTAACGGCAGAAATACCTTATGTTATGTAAATGAAAACTGGGAAGCAAAAGAGGTTTCATCAAAGCTGACCGGTAAATCCTATGGACTCAGTTATGACGGTTCTGTTCTTTGCTATGCAGAGGATAATACCATTTTTAAAATTAAAAATGCAGAGATAGACAAGAAAGAGAAGATTGCAGAGAATGTAATTTCTTTTGTCATGACATCCGACGGCAGTGCGGTTTATTACCACGATACCAATCTCGCTCTCTGGTATCAAAAAGGAACTGAAAAGGCAGTAAAGCTTGCCGATTCTGTATACTCTTTCTATATTACCCATGATGATTATGTATTGTTTTTGTGCAATGATGCTATGCAGTATGGTGAAAAAAGCGAATTGTATGCTGTAAAGGATGGAAAAGAGCCGGAATTGATTTCCGAAGAGGTTCATCATGTATATACAACGGCCACAGCCACTTACTATTATGCATTCCAAGAGGAAGATGCAGATTACGCCTATGATTTATATGGCACAGAAAAAGGAATTGACTTCAAATTTATTTCTAAAGACAGCTAAAAAAGGAAGGAACTTTCCATGAAGCACTACCTAAAAACTTTAGCACAACCATCAAATGAATATCGTGCCACCCCTTTTTGGTCCTGGAACGACAAACTGGATCCGGAGGAACTTCGGTGGCAAATCCGCGAAATGAAGAAGGCCGGCTTGGGCGGCTATTTTATGCACGCCAGAGGGGGCCTCATTACCGAATACTTAGGGGATGACTGGTTCCGGTGTATCGAAGCCTGCATTGACGAAGGCAGCAAACTGGGCATGGATTCCTGGTCCTATGACGAAGACGGATGGCCCTCCGGTTTTGGTGGGGGCAAAGTGACTGCATTGGGGGATGAATACCATGTGCGCTGGTTGGAGTGGGGTGTTTATGGAAAAAATAACCCCAACGGCCCTATTTTAGGTCTCTACACCATTGATGATGCTACCCGGGAATATGCCTATCTGGGAAATGAAGTGACCATAGATGCTTCTGTCAAAGAAGCGGTACTGGCTGGCACCTATGGGCAAACCATATATTTTGTATGCCACAACAAAAATCAATATTATGTCGACACCTTAAATCCCAAGGTGGTCAAAGCTTTTATTGATTGCACCTATGAAGAATACTATAAGCGTATCGGCGATAAGTTTGGGGATGGAAAGATGCCGGGATTCTTCACCGATGAGCCCCAGTATTCCAACTGCCACACCCCGTGGTCCTACATATTGCCGGAACAATTTTTCCTGCGGTATTTTTACAATCCCGTGGAACATTTAATCTGCCTGTTCCATGAAGTGAAGGACGCAGAACACTTCCGTTATGACTACTGGAAACTGGTCAGTGATTTGTATACCAAGTCTTTTGGGAAACAGATTTACGACTGGTGCGAGGTCCATGGTTGCAAGTGGACAGGACACGCCATGAATGAAGATAATCTGTTGGCTCAAATGCGGTGTACCGCAGGAGTAATGCCTATTTATGAATATATGCACCAGCCGGGTATTGACTGGTTAGGCAGACACATTGCATCCCCCATTATTCCCCGGCAGGTCAGCTCTGCTGCAAGACAGTTGGGTAAAAAATTTGTTTTGACCGAAACATTTGCTCTTTGTGGTTGGGATGTGAGCATGGAAGAATTAAAATGGATTGCAGAATGGCAGTTTGTCAATGGTGTCAATTCCATTTGTCAGCACCTGGAGGGCTATTCCATTCGTGGCATGCGAAAAAGAGACTATCCACCTTCCATTTTTTATCAATCCCCCTGGTGGAAGGATTATAAAGACTTTAATGATTATTTTGCACGGCTGAGCAAATTACTGGCAGATGGGGAAGAGCAAGTGGACGTTTTGCTTCTGCACCCCATGCACAGTGCTTGGGTTTCCTATACCGACTGCGACAGTGAACGCTTACGCAGATTGGACCGGGATATGGAATGGATGGCAAATACCTTGGCCGGGTTGCATATTCCTTATCATTTTGGAGATGAAACCATTTTGGAACGCCACGGCAGTGTGAAAAACGGCTTGTTCCATGTAGGTAATTGTCATTATAAAGCGGTGGTATTGCCCAGCATGGAAACTATGGATGAAAGTACCTATCTGTTATTGGATGCCTTCTTACAACAAGGGGGTCGCATCGTTTCCATCGGCGATATGCCTACAAGAATTGACGGCCGTTTGGATGACAGAATGAAACAGTTGGCAGAGAGAATTTCACATGTGCCCAAAGATGATGAGCTGATGCTTGGATATTTTTCCTCTCAAGGTTTGAAAAATATTTCCATCACCGACAGAGAAGGAGAAGTGAAAGAGGTCCGCTACTGTCACAGAAGGGTGCCGGAGGGAGAGGCATTTTTCATACAAAACCAAAATCGTTATGGGTCTTATACCGTGCAAGTAAAACTTTCCGGCCAGACACAGGCGGTGCAATTAAACTTAGAAGATATGAGCGTGCACCCGCTGGCAATCCACGAAACAGCAGATGGCATTTTGGTGAAATTGCATTTTGAACCTATGCAGTCTTATGTGATTTTAACAGGGAAAAATGTACCGGAAGTGACTGCACCTACTTTGCCGGCATACCAAAAGCCAATTGTTTTAGGCAGAAACTGGACGGTAGAACAGGCAGATGCCAATGCTATGACCTTAGATTATGTTTCTTATTCTCTGGATGATGGGGCGACTTTTGACGGACCATGGCCGGTGTTGGATGTGATGGATAAGCTCATCGGCAAACGCTACGACGATAAGGTGATTTTCCGTTACAACTTTACCATTGCAGAAGATGCGGACTTAGAGAAGATGGCAGATTTTTCTTTGGTACATGAATATGCACCGGAGATTTTTACCGTGACCGTAAACGGCAATCCGGTCACTTGGGATGGCAGCAGTTGGTGGTTGGATAAAGCCTTCCACAAAGTAGATATTCGTGCTTTCCTGCAAAAGGGAAAAAATGAAATTTTGGTAAAGGGTACCTTCTATCAAAAGAAGAAGGTGTACGATGTGCTTTTTGGGGAAAATGTTCATGAAACGGAACGGAACAAGCTGACCTATGATACGGAAATTGAAAGTATGTATCTGGTGGGGGATTTTGGTGTGTATTCCCAAAGCGGTTACACGGAAGGCGCGCGGCGCGCTTTATTTACCGACGGCGGGTTTGCCATTACCAACCGCAATGTGCATCTGGATGGCGGCGAACTGGTAACACAAGGATATCCTTTCTTCCGTGGCACCATTCGGCTCTCTCAGGAAGTTTTCGTGACGGATGAAACTATGCTACGTTGGACCAAGCCGTATGCCGGCTTGTGTAAACTCTTTGTCAACGACAAAGAAGTGAACACGTATCTTTGGGCGGATTATGAAGCGGATTTGACCGACTTCTTAAATCCCAATGCTATGAATAAAATTACGTTTGAACTGGTAATCGGCAACCGAAATGTACTGGGGCCTCACCACCATCCGGGCGGAGAGCTTTACGGTGTGTCGCCGGGGTGCTTTAGCCCTCACGGCAATTATTCTGTGCATAGTTGGAGAGACCGGTATTGCTTTGTAAAAGTGGGTATGGAGGACTGATGGCTATGTTTCGGAAATTAAAAATTTTAATGGTTTACACAGCAAATATGAATTTGGGGGATAGCGTCATTGGGGATAGCAATGATTACTTATTGAAAAAAGCGCTGTTTCCCAGAAAATTTGACATTATTCCTTATAGCATTAACTCTCGGGATGCAGAACAAATTCAATATGTGGATGCAGTTGTGTTCGCAGGCGGGATTTTTAAGAGTACGTCGGAAAATTTTTGGCTGTACATACCGGAATTGTTGGAGACCGCACAAAAATACAATGTACCTGTTCTGCTGAATGGTATCGGGGTAGAAGCCTTTCATCCTGATGACGAAAAGAGTGTTAATTTTAAAAGAGCATTAAATTTGCCTTGCGTAAAAAGCATTAGTGTCAGAGATGATGTGGAAACATTAAAAAGAGATTATATTACCAATCCGGACATTCAAATCCTGCCGGTGTATGATGTGGCAGTTTGGACAAAAGATGTGTATGCAAAACAGTTAAAGCATATGCCTGCTTTGCGAGATAAAAAGGTCATTGGTCTTGGCATTGTGCGGCATAAAATATTTGCAGACTATGGGAATCCCCAAATTACCAAGCAGATGCAGTTGGATTTTTGGAAAGGGGTTATCACGTTATTAGAGGAAAAAGGCTTCTCTTGGAAGGCCTTTACCAATGGAGACACCAATGATGAGTTGTTTGCAAAGGAAGTGCTGGAGTATACCGGTCATGGCGAAAAAATGCTAACTCCTATGGATTCTGTTTCTTTGGTGCAAAGTATTGCCCAATTCCGGGCTGTCATTGCAGGTCGCATGCACTCCAATATTATTGCGTATGCTTTGGGGATTCCCAGCATTGGCTTTGTGTGGAATCAGAAGCTTGCTTTTTGGGGCAAACGGATTGGTTATCCGGAACGTTTTTTGTTCCCGGAGGAAATGACACCGGAAAATGCCGTGAATCGATTGTTGCAGGCCATGGAAGAAGGTTGCGCTCCTGGAAAAGCCCAGAAGCAGCCCATCTATTCTGCGGTAAAACAGTTCGTAAAGAAGTGGTGTAAGAAAAGAGAAACGACAAAAGAGGATTTCTGCTATCCAAAATGTATGATAGCACCTGCCTTGGGTGGGATTTCTTTGCGATATAAAAATACCAATTCCATGGAAGCTTTTGAGCATTCCTATCAAAATGGTTATGGAAATTTTCAATTGGATCTTCGCCTGACTGCAGATGATGTGCCAGTTTGCGTGAATCGGTGGCATGCGGATACCTATAAAATGCTCAATCTTCCTTTGGCAGAAGGCGAAAAGGCCAAGGCACTTACCGCACAGGAGTTTGCTGACTGTAAATATTATAACCGTTTTTCCACGCTATCCTTTGCAGACTTTTTGAAACAGGTTACCCCGCTTTTAAAACAGAAAGAGATACAGGTAGTGTTAGGGATAGGGCGTCCCTCTAAAGAGACTTTGCAAAAAATGGCGGTTGCCATACCCGCTTTGTTGCAACAGTATGGCTTGAAACAAACCCAGTTCAAGCTTCGGTTGGAAAGAAAAACCGATATTCTTTTCTTCCAAGAAGCCGGTTTTACCATGGATCTGATTTATTATGTGGTTTGTGCTGAGGAATCCACAGAAAAATTGCCTGAAATTTGCCGAGAGGCAGTAGCGTTTTGTAAATCTAGGAATATTCGTTATTTGGCCTTAAGTCCGGTAAACTGTAGAAAAGAAATTATGGATATTTGCAAGAAGGCTTCTATCGATGTATATGTTTTTACTTGTTCGAAGTCGGGACAAATGCTGGAGGCCTTGAAACAAGGTGCTTATATGGTGGGTAGTCATTATTATGGGGTAGACCATATGCAGCGGCTGACACAGAAATAAACATTGTTTTGTAAAAGTGGGCATGGAGGACGAAGTGCAGAAAGAATTGCAGGTCATTACCCGGTTTGTGGACGAGTTGCAGCTGGATAGTCAAATGTTCCGGTAGGGGGGTTATCGGAATAATTCAGCGTGGCTACCTGCCCGATAAAGCATTAACACCAAAACGTCATCAATCACTTCATAAATAAGTAGCCAGTCCGGTTCCACATGACATTCACGGCAGCCTTTGTAATTGCCGGATAAATCGTGGTCACGATATTTTTCCTCCAAAGGCTGTCTGTTGGCCAATTTTTCTACAATACCAAAAAGCTTCTCTATATCTTTGCCTTGCTTTTTGGCCAGTTTTAAATCTTTTTTAAATTGATTTGTAAATTTAATTTCATACATCAAGCGCTGCCCTTAAATCAGCGATGTCGGAATATCCTTTCACAGTATTATCCTGTGCGAGTTTTCTGCCTTCTTCAATAGCGGTGGCAGTGGTTTCATTGGGCACATGAATCTTTACTTCGAAAGGAATGCCGTTTTCTCTGATTGCCTGTCTTAAAAAAATGTTGACAGCAGTGGTCATGTTCAGTCCGAGTGCGTTAAAAAGTTTTTCAGCTGCAATTTTGACATCTTTATCCGTTCGAATATTTAAATTAGTAGATTCCATATATTACACCTCCGCTGTTAGTATATGCATATTGTAACACATTATATGCATATTAGCAACACAATAGAATAGTTTGAATAGTGTCAAGTTGTTGTGGAGTTGGCCGAGTCGAGGCTCGAAGCGGCCAAGCACAGGCTTGAAACGGCCAAAGGACAACTATTTTACACTAACGATAGTTTGTCAAGGGAAGATGATTTTGTTATGATAGGAATATATCCAACAGGAGGAAATCCCATGACCGAAAGAAATTTAACCTATGCAGATGTGGTACATAAAATGACAGATTTAAAAGCCCTTGCCCAGCCGGTAGCCCCCGGTGAGAAGGCGGGGGAATACACTTCCTATGACCGTCGTTCCCAATATGACCAGGCAACCGATAGCTATATCCATTGGGACGCCAATGACGACTGGGGCACCACCTTTGACTACACAGAAGACGGCGGCGCTATTTTGGCAGACTTAACCGGGCCGGGCGCCATTGTTCGTCTGTGGTCTGCCCAACCGGAAAGTGGCCATGTAAAAATATTCATTGACGGTAGCTCCACTCCGGCAGTGGATATGGCATTTTCCGACTACTTTGGTGGTGCTTTTCCTTTTCATCTGTCCCACATTTCTTACGATGCTGCCCGAGGAAAAAATTGTTATCTGCCCATTCCCTACAACACCTCTTGCAAAGTGGTGGCATACGACAACTGGGGACGGTATTTTCATGTGGGATATATTATTTTTCCGGGAGATACAACGGTGGAACCCTTTTCTTTGCCCCTTTCTTCAGAAAATGAGAAAGCACTGATGGAGGCAGAGGGGATTTTGAAGGGTTTAGCTGAAGCGGGTGCGCCTTGTGCAGAAGGGAAAACTGTCACCGTGCCGGCCCATGGCAGTGCCATACTGCTTGAAACGGAAGATGCCGGTGCTATTACAAGAATTGCAGTCAAATTAGAGGGGATGAAAGCACCAGGGGATGACTGGAACGCCCTTAGTCAGCTTGCCATCGCCGCCTACTGGGACGGAGAGATAGAAACTGCCATACACACCACGTTAGGGGGATTTTTCGGTAGTATCTGTGGTCTGCACCCTTATCACAGTTTGCCTATGGGTGTGTTGGAAGACGGCACCATGTACTGCAACTGGTATATGCCTTACAGCGACGGTGCCAAACTGCTGTTACAAAATGATGGTGAGGTTGCCTACACCGTTACATACACCGTTTCCGCTATGCAGATGGACAAGGTAGAAACGGATGGATTGCTTCGCTTCCATGCAAAATGGAATCAGCTTTGTGACCCGGATACGGACTCTGACCGATGGCCGGATGCAGAATTCTTATCCGTGGAAGGTAGCGGCAGATTTGTAGGAACCTCTTTACATGTATATAAAGAAATGGGCACCGGCGACCCGGCCAATCATCCCGACTGGTGGTGGGGAGAAGGGGATGAAAAATTTTTCGTGGACGATGAAAAATTCCCTTCTTGGTTTGGCACCGGCAGTGAAGACTATTTTGGCTACGCCTGGGGAAGCTGGTATCCCTTTGCCTATCCTTATCATGCCCAACCCTTTACCAACGGTGGTATGTGGGGCATTGGCAATCGGCTGAACAATCGCTTCCACATCATTGACAATGTACCGTTCCTGCAATCTTTTGTGGCTTATTTGGAAAAATATCACCGGGACGGCTATGCCAACCAGGTAGTGACCAACTACTGGTACATGAAAAAAGGGGAGGATGACGGGTACGGCGAAGTGTCCCTGGAAGAGAGGACTGCCTATTATGGATTGCCTTATCCGGAGCCCGAAACGTTTTACGAAGGGGAAGCCATGAAAATCATAGAATGCTCCGGCATGCAAAAAGCGGAAGTCCAGGACATGTACCCCTTTCACGGTTTTTGGTCTGACGGCAACCAGTTGCTGTTTATGGCAGAGAAAAATGGTTATTTAAAACTTTATGTCAATGTGCCTGTGACGGGAAATTATGATGTTGTTGCCCGTTTTACCCTGGCGGGGGATTATGGCATTGCATCCCATTTCATAGACGGAGTTTCTTTGGGCGAACCTGTGGATTTATACCATGATGGGGTAGTTCGCTCTAAACGCATTCCTATTGGGAAGGATATTTTTCTCACAGAAGGGCTGCATGTGCTGGAAGTCAGAATGCTGGATAAGAATGAGAAGTCTACCGGGTATTTTTACGGGCTGGATTGTTTGGAACTAAAATCAGAAATGATATAAAAAATCGCCAACCTTTTTTCATTTCTTCGCACTATATATTCGAAAACGGCGTCGGAGTAATGAGGTAATAGAATGAACAAGCAAAAAGCGGACAGCATTATAACAGAGTATCTGCAAAAAATTTATGGGTTTGCACTGAAAAAATCCTTTTCCTACGAAGAAGCAGAGGATTTATGTGCGGATATTGTGCAGGAAGTATATCTCTCCCTATTAAGAACAGAGGAAATTGTCAATCTGGAAGGGTACATCTGGCGAATTAGCGAGCATACCTATTCCAAATATGTTTCTTCTAAAAAGAAACAGGAAGGCATTTCCATTGATGGTATGGAAATTCCGGTTCAGGATGCATATACTTTCGAAAAATCCCAGGAAGAAATACTGCGTCTGCGGCGAGAAATTGCTTTCTTGACAGAAAAACGCCGAAAAATTGTTTATTTGTTCTACTACGAAGACAAGACGGTTGCTTGGATTGCAAAGGAATTAGGCATGCCCCAAGGAACGGTCAAGTGGCACTTGAACAAAGCGCGAAATGAATTAAAGGAGGGTTTTTCAATGGAAAGAAAGATAGGAAAACTGGGGTTATCCCCAATTACAGCTACCAATTTTGGACACAGCGGGGACCCGGGGTCCAATGGTGGTCCGGAATATTATTTAGGCGATAAGCTGAATCTGAATATTGTTTACAGTGTATATTTTGAGCCCAAGAGTCGGGAAGAGATTGCAGAAGAACTGGGTGTTACCCCTGTGTATATTGAAGACAAAATCAATTTTTTGGAGGGGAATGGCTTTTTAGTTCCCATTGACCGCAATCGATTTACTACTTATGTAAGATTTTCCCCTACGACTTATTCCCTGGAGTTAAGGGAGAATCACTTAAAAAAGCAACTGGAAGTTGCCCAACTTCTGGTTCAGGAATATGTCCCGGCGGTGAGAGCTGCCATTGCAGATGTGCAGGATGTCTATATTCCGGGAGGCAATCGGGAATTGTTGGAAGCAGCTGCAATTTTTTACGGCGTGGCAAACAAATGCAATGTTTCCATTCAAAAGGATTATTCCAAGTATTATATTAAGACAACGGCAGGGGGCGATTTTATTGCTTATATAGATCTTCCGCAAGTGCAGGCAGATCCGGATTACAAAGCTACACTGCAGTTACCATCTTATTGGACCTGCGGTAATATGACTCGGGATTCGGGAAAATACCCGGCAGTATATTCCTGGTCCATTGATTCCAGATTATCTTCTCGTGTTGGCTATTGGCAAAATAATTATACTTCTGACTATGAATACTTATATGAATTTTTAAATGGCACCCTTTCCGACAATGCTGCCAATGCAGAAAAGTTTCATCGACTGAAAGAACGGAAGTATCTGACGAAAGACAATCAGGTGAATATTATGCTGGTAAAGGGAGCAGAAAACGAGTTTTTTGATAAAATTCCGGCTCTGGATGAAAAACGAAAAGAAATCTTTGCGAAGTTTGCTTTGGAATCTGCAATGCTGGAGGCGAAAAATTATCCGCCGCAAATGCAGGACCTCGTGATTGGATGGGGAGCTAGTGGATTTGTCAGCAATCAGGTTGCTCTCATGGTTATGGATATTCTTTACGGGGATGGCACATTTAAGCCGCTGACGGAAAACGAAAAAGTCACATCCACTCTGATTATGTTCAGTGATATTCTGCCATAACAGTATTTGCTTTTCTCCATGATGGTTAACTGCATTTTGTGCTGAAACCATTCATTTGTAGTTAAATACTTAGGAGTCAATCGGTACTTTAACTGCATTTCATTCCGAATTTACCAGTTTGCAGTTAAGTTTAACTACATTTAATTTTTAAAATGTCTTTTTGTAGTTAAATGACTTAAGCTTTAATGGAACTTTAACTACATTTTACGCAAAAATCTTAGTTTTGTAGTTAAACACCATACAATTCAGAAGTAAAATGACTTTGGCATCAGTTTAAAAGGGGCTGTGTGAAACAGCCTCTTTCCATTTTTCTCACTTACACTTCCATATCCAGCGCAATGCTGCTTTCTGCCACGGCGTGCATGTGCTTTCTCACCACACCCACATGATAAGGGTCTACCTGGTAGGCATCCAACGCCGCCATATCGTCCAACCACACTTCCAGCATTACATCATAAGAGCGGGCAGAGCGAAGAATATCCACACCAACTTCGATGCCACGCAGTAAATCCACATTGCCTTTCATGGATGCCAGTACTTCTCTGGCTTTTTCACAGTTTTCCGGACTTGCATCCTTTAATTTAAAGCAAACAACATGTTTTATCATTTGTCTGAATCCTCCTTGAAAAATATTGTTCTTATTTTACACTAGGATTGCCATTTTCGGCAACCTTCTATGTGTAAAAAACGAATTTGTGATGCAGTATAGGAGGAAAGGGGGCGGTCCTTGGTGTCAAAGGTGTGGGCTGCCACAAAAATCTGCTCGGGTCCGGCGATGCGGGTAATGACCGGGGAGTGGTAAAAATGTCCTGTGCTGTCCCCAAGCTGTACCAAATCCCCGGGTTGTATCCGCCGGGGATCTTGGGTTTCCGTGGCGTAAGGCCCGGTAGCGCCCACTGCAGCCGGGTTCCGGGCGTTGGTGGTAAGGAAATGGTAGAGTTCTTCCACCCCTGACCAAGCAGGGGCTCGATTGGCCAGGCTATAGTAGTACCACCCAACATCCGGCGTGGTGTTCATGACGCCACAGCCGGCAAATAAACATTGGGAGGCAAAATTGGTGCAATCGCCTCCCATACCATCAAAATTTTTGTATTTTGGGTTTCGTCCCAAGGCCCATTGATTGGCATAAGCCACCGCAGCTTGGCGGTTATACGGAATTTGTACAAGCATAGAAAACATCCTTTTTGTTTTCAGTATATGCTGGCCGTAGCCCAAAGTTGTCTACAAAAGTGCGGTTTCGTTATCTACTTTAGATAACCATTTGGCGGTTTTGTAGATAACCACTGCAAAAGTGCTAGTTATCCGCCTTAAAATTGTACACAGGACTTAGGTGGTTGGAACCGGAGGAGCGACTGTCGATGGAGAGAAAAACATTTTTCCCTGCAGCCGTCTGGCGAAAGCCCATGTAATCGCCCAGGTAGCTTTCCACACGACGGCGCTCGTTATCATAGGAACGGCCACTTTTCTTGTTATATCCGTCCCGGCTTTTAAATCCGTACACATAAAATTCCTTCATGTAGTCCCGGATGCGCTCAAAATTTTTAATCAGTTCTGTGTATGCCATAATTCTCCTTTTGTTAATTACAGTTTCCCAAATATATGAGTTTGGGATTGATTGTATGTAGTTGTAGTCGGTAGATGGCGGAATCTGTTGCGGTATAAGCTTTGAGATATACCTCCCCAAATCCGTTACATTCCAATTCTATGTTTGCCTTACCAAATTCATCGTTGAAAGGGGAAAAATCATAAAGATCAATGCTTCTCTTTTCCCATACAGAAAAGCCCTTTAGAATGTTATCTTCAATATAGTAGAGCACACTACCATCGCTGGCAAGTGTCCAGTCTAAAACATTATAAAAATCTGCTATTAAATAAGTACTGCCATCTTCTATAGAATATCCGCATACTTCGGCACTTTCGTTTACATAAAAGAGCATACCATAAGAGGAATAATCCAAAAACAAATGCTCTGTAGTTTCTATTGGGAGCTTTTTATATTCCCACCAATTAGCAGAATCAGCACAATAGGCAATATAATCTGTTTCTTCCTTAAAAATGAAACAATTATAGGACATCCAAAGGGCATTTTCCTGCACGGTTTCTAAATAGGCACCGTCCGTTCCTGTGTTTTTTAAGGTATAAACGTTGTTACCGACGCAAAGGAAAGCATTTTGTAAAGAGCCGTGATAGAAATTAAAAAGTAAATCAGTATCTTTATATTCATGAGAAAGAAAATAAAACCATTGATTTTCTTCATTTTCTTCCAATAATTTGGAACAGGTTCCTGACTCGTCACAAAAATACAATATATAATCATCCTCGTAATATAGCTGTGTTGCATCTTTATTAAAGTAAAATTTACCGCCACCATTGGGAGGAGTTAATTGTATGAAAGAGGAATCTTTGGTATTTACCCGAATATAGCTAAAATCGTTAGGGGATTGCCCATATATCCATTGTCCGTCTGTGGAAACGGCGCCTAACGTCATTAGTTTTGTATCCAAATTTGTAACAGTTCCACTTTCTCTTTCTATTACAGCAGCTTTCCTGTTGGGGTAGGCATATGCACAATAGCCTCCGTCATAGGAAACAGCCATGGAATTTAAGTTAGTAGTTAGAGAAGTCATTCGCTGGCGGGTGTCCGATCTTTTGTCATAGCAATAAAGGATTCGGTTGCTGACAAAATATACATAGTTTCCATCTCTGGAAAGTGCAAACAGAAAGACGTTCTGGGCTAGTTCTTTGATGCCGTAGCTATCAATCCACCACAAATTACCTTCTTCTGTTAATAGGGCAGCTACTTGTCGATCCCAGCTTGTTTGAGATTCCACCAATACCCCCGGAATATAGCAGGTGATGCCGTTGCTATAGGATACGCAAGTGGTAGTTTGACCCTCCATTTTTACATCATTTATCCAATCCATACCGGCTGCCGGTTCGGAAAAACGGGTTTCCCCTATTGCTGATGCGGAGGAGGAACTCATTGGCAATGTTGGCATGGGTGTTGGTTCTGGTGTGGTTGTTGTAACTTCGGAAGGAGCCGGCGTAATGTGTATTTGATTACCATCTTGCTTTTGATTCCTTGTTGTCATGGTGGAAATCAAAGTCGTTACCAAACACAACACTAAGACCCCGCCTATCAGCAGCAACCCGCGGCGCCAATTTTTTTTGCGTTTGGGGTCCTTTTCTGATTGCAGTGCTTTCTCTTCTATCGTGAAATCATAGGATATTTTTTGATACCCTGTAAAAACCGTTTCCACCAGTTCCTGCATGCAGCTTTGGAAATCTGTTTGTGGGTCATAGCTTTGATAAATTCCTGCTTCCAACAGGGCAGTTTCCGTTTCATCTTCTGCATCACTTTGCAAATAAATAGGTTCTATGGTGTTTTCGCCATAAAGTTCTGTCAGTTGTGCGATCTCGTTTTGAGTGCCATGCCCTAAGTAATCGTACAAATAGAAATTGGGGGTTGCAGGCCAAGGCTGCAGGGGCGTTGTTTGTTGGTCCTGAGACCATTGCAAAATGGCAGAATAAACTTTTTCCCGCATTTGTTGGTCATTTCCTGTGATGTAATACAGTTTACCCATAAATTTCCTCTCCTAAATATGTGATATAAGGTGCTTCCAAGCTGAGGCGGTAAATTTTGGTCTCTGATTCTCTGTCATCCCGGAGATAAACGCCACCGTCTTCTGCTAAAAGAGAAACATCGGGGAAATCCGAGATTGACGGGAAGTTCCCCAATTGGATTTGCGTTCCCCTTCCCACAGCATAGCCATGTAAGACACCATTTGTTGTTAAAAAATAGAGACTGTCGCCATTTTTTGAAATTACATAGTCGGTCACATCAGCAAAATTGAGAGCAAACAAATCTCCTTTTGTCGAGGAGTCACACCCATGCAGCACCATTTTGTTATCCATATAAAAGATAATTCCGTTGGCGTAAGGATACCAGTTGGCATAATTCACAATTGTACTCCCTTGCGCTGCGGCTTCTGCAGATATGGTATTATGGTGTGGTAGGTCGCTATAGATGTGACAATGCCAAAACGTATTTTCCTTTTTGTAAATTACAGAAAAATCATTGTGCCAAACAACGTTTTCACAGTGGGATTCCAAGGATATGTTATCGTCGTCCCGTTTCAATTGATATAAATTATTCCTACCATAAACTAAGACGTCCTCAGAAAAAGTTCCGTTATAGAAAAACATATTGTCGACATAGAGATATTCTCTGGTATATACATCGTCTTGCTGCTCTAACAAAGGGTTCCACGAAGATGAATCCAAGTCTAAAAGTTTTATAGGCATTTTTTGTCTGTTGCAAAAATACAACGTATCTTCGTATTCGTAATACAGCTCGGTGGCATCTTTGTTAAAATACAATTTGCGAATCATGTCGCCGGTGGCAGACAGCTGTGTTATGGTATTATTTGCCGTATTCACCCGCACAAAGCCAATTTCCGGAGAATAACCATAAATCCACTGCCCATCTTCTGAAATGGCGGCCACGGAGGTTATCTTTGTCTCTAAAGCAATGATAAAGGAGGTGCCGCTTTTTCTTTTCCAAACGCGAATTTGGGTGGTTGACTCAGAAAATGCGCAGTAACCGCCGGCAGGGGAGGACACCATGAAACTTATGGTTGCCGCAGAGACGTAAAGCAGTTCTATATTGGTTGTTTCGGGGTCATAGCCATACAACTTACTGTTACTAATATAATATAAATAGCTTCCGTTACCGGCAAGGGAAAAATCAGAAACATCCCAGGACAGCACCTGTGTTCCATGAGCATCAATAAACCATAGTTTTCCGGATGTTGTCAGTAACGCTGCTTTTTGCCCATCCTGACTTTTTTCATATTTGGAATAGGGTTCTGAGATATAGCAAACTTCACCGCTTCCATAAACTACACAGGTTGCATTTTGGCAGGTATCCGTTTTTATGTTGGGAAAAATATCCAAATCTTTATATACAAGTGGTTCGGAAAAATAGGTTTCTCCAAAGTCCAAACCAGGCTCAAGAACAATGGGGGTGGGCGATGGAGCTGGAATTTTTGGCGTTATGGTGGGTGCTACCTCTCCTGTGCTAAACAGAAAAGCAGTAATTAAGCATAGTGCTAAGAAACCACATGTTGCCCAAACCCCAATTTTTCTCATAGAAATCACCTCGTTTTTATTTTAGCACAGCGGAGGGACATTGGCAAAGCATGAATAAAAGTTGCTATTTAACATACAATATAGTATAATTGCATTACAAACAAATACAAAAATGCAATGAAAGGAGGCGTTATTATGGCAACTTCATTAGTACAAATTAGAATAGATGATGATTTAAAGGCGGAAGCCACAATGATATATGAACAGTTGGGGATTGATCTTCCCACCGCAGTAAGAATGTTTTTGAAACGCTCTGTGCTGGAAAATGGAATTCCTTTTAGTATGCATCTTCCCAAGCCTGAATATAAGGCGGAAGAAGCAGTAAAAGCAATGCAGGAGATGAGTGCAACGGCACAGAAGAACGGCATTTCTGATATGACATTAGAAGAAATTAACGAAGAAATTAATGCGGCAAGAAATGATTAGATTCCGATACATAATGTTGCAGGGCTGTATTTTGCTACAGCCCATTTTTTTACGTCAGCGGCAACTCCCCATTTTGGGCCGCTTCCAGCCGGCGGTCTACGTCTGCCCAGTTAATCAACTTTATCCAATTCGTCACATACTCGCTGCGGCGATTTTCATAATTCAAATAGTAAGCATGTTCCCACACATCCAAAACCAAAATGGGAATGCCGCCCCATTGGGTATGATTTTGATGCTTGCCGGCCTGCAAAATCTCTAAATGGCCAAAAGCCGGCTGGTATACCAAAATGCTCCAACCGCTATCCTCAGCAGAAATGGCGGCTTCCGTAAATTGTTTCAAAAACGCCTCGTAGGATCCAAAGTATTCTTTGATTGCCCGCATGGTGCGGTAGCGTGGGGTTTGCACTGCCCGGTTAGCCGGTTGCATATTGGTCCAAAAAACACTATGCAAAATATGCCCGGACCCCTGATAGGCTAACTCGTTTTCCCAATATTTCAACAACTCCAAATTACCGCTTTCCCGAGCCTCTGCCAGGTGTTTTTCCGCCCGATTTAACCCGTCCACATAGCCTTGATGCAAAATGTCGTGATGAATCCGTAATGCACGGGCATCCATCACCGGCTCCAAAGCACTGTACCCGTAAGGAAGCGGGGGTAGGGTGTGCCTACCTGCGGCAACGGCAGCAGGCTGGGTATTGAACCATAGAAAATCCATTTTTTCATCACCTCCTCATTCTAAACTATGAAAAACCTGCGTAGGATGTACCAATGCTTGTTTCAGGAGGCTTGTATGGGAAAAATCAAAAAGATGCTGACGGGGCAGTCCTTTATAAAGGGCGCCGCTATTTTGGTAATTGCGGGTATGATTACCAGAGTGCTGGGCTTTGTGTACCGTATCTATTTGTCCAATTTTGTTGGTGCAGAGGGCATGGGTCTGATTTCCTTGACCGGCCCCGTATATTCTCTCATTATTTTAACGTTAACGTCCGGTGTTTCCATTGCAGTTTCCCGCTTGGTTGCCCAGGAAAAAGCCCGTGGCAACACTTGCAACCTGGGTCGTATTACTAAAATGGCCGCCCTGGTAGTGGGCTTTGGCGGGTTAATTGCTGCTTTATGCCTGTGGGGCGCCGGCCACTTTATCGCCAATGTTCTGTTAAAGGATAGCCGTACCTATTTGTCACTGCTGGCCTTGGTGCCCTGCATTCCTATTGTGGCCTGCCAGTCCGCAGTAAAGGGGTATTTTTACGGCACGCAGAAAGTAACCCCCAATGCGGTAGCGAATATTATTGAACAGTTTGTACGGATTGGATTTGTACTGTTGTTATTGCAGTTTGCTATGGGCATGGGCTTGGAGTACACCTGCGCTTTGGTCACTGTGGGCAGCGCAGTGGGGGAAATGTTTAATTTGGGCGTTGTCTTTGTGGCCTATTTATTGGACCGGAGAAAAACCGTCCGCCAGGGGGTCCTGATGCGCAAGCGGGATGTGGGTCGGCAGATTGCCGGCATTGCGATTCCGGTTTCCGCCACCCGCTTTTTGACCTCTATTATGGGTACCATAGAATCCATTTTAATTCCCCGCCGCTTGCTGGCCGGTGGCTTGGACTATACAGCCAGTCTGGAGGCTCTCGGACGCCTTTCGGGGATGGTGTCTCCGCTTATTTTTTTCCCCACCTTTATTACATCAGCACTTTCTACCACTTTGGTTCCTGCTATTTCCGAAGCGGTGGCTTTGAAAAACTATCCTTTGGCCAATCGTAGGATTTCCCGCTCTCTGCAGCTGAGTTTTACCATGGGCTTTGTCTGTATGGCTGTTTTTTTTAGTTTTCCCCATGAAATCGGTGCTCTTTTATACGCCAAAGAAAATATCGGGGGGATGCTCTATGTCATGTCCTTCACTTGCATTTTTGTCTATGTGCAACAAACCTTAATTGGTATTTTAAATGGCTTCAATAAGCAGAAGGAAGCCCTTGTCAGCTCCATCTGTGGCGATGCCATCCGTATTGGATTTGTTTGGTTTGCAGTTCCGACTTATGGCATTTCCGGTTATGTGGCCGGCATGATTACCAGTAGCGTGGTGGTGTGCCTTATGAACTTACGCATGATTATGAAAACAACCGGCATGAGCCTGCCGTTACGGAAATGGATTATCAAACCGGGCCTTGTATTCGGCGTCATGGCATTTTTAGCAGAGCCTATCCGCCGGGTTGCGTTGCTGGTCCCGGCGGACGCCCGGCTGCAAACTGTTCTCATGGTGGGAATGCAGGTGCTGGTGGGGTTGCTGGCAGTAGCGTGCATGAAAAAGGAGCCCGGAAAGGGGAGTTAACTACAAAATACCGGTTTGGTTAACTAGAGTAGATAACGAAAAGGCACTTTTGTAGTTAACCTTCTCATTAGGAGAGAGTTAGTTCCTCCCACTCCCTCCTTAAAATCCCATACTCCGCAATATCCCAAAACTCGCCGCTGGCGCATTTGTAGAATTCTCGCTTGGTGCCCTCGTAGGTCAATCCACACCTTTGCGCAACCCGACCGGAGGCAGGATTTTTCACTGCATGACCAATCTCAATACGATGAAATCCCACTTCACGGAATAAATAGTCAATGACTGCCTTTGCTGCCTCTGCCATAATGCCTTGATTCCAGTAGGCGTGCCCTAGGCAATAGCCCAGTTCGGCATTTTCGCTTTCTTCATCCATGCGAACCATGCTAATGCTGCCGATAGCTTTGCCGTCCTTTTCAATTACCCAGTTGTAGTTGTTGGGATTTTCGTAGGCGGCGCACCAAATGGATAGCAGTTGCTTTGTCAATTCCGGCGAACCATGGGGTGTCCAGGTTAAAAAACGGGTGACTCTTTCGTCATTTGCCCAATTTTCAAACATGTCTTGGGCGTCCTCCGGCTGAAATCTTCGTAGGGTCAGCCGCCTCGTTGTAATGGTTTGTGTGCCTTTGTGTGTCATCATCGTTATCCTCCTTTTTTAAAAATAAATATAAAAAACAGCGCAAGCCATTTTCCTCTAGCCTGCACTGCATTTCTCTTATCTCTGATTAAAAATCTAATTCCGCTGATAAGGGTACGACAATGCAAGCCTGCCATTCTGCCAATACATGACAGCGTCGGCACGCATATTGACCATGGAATAAGATTGGATCAAATAGCTTTGCATTCTCAATACCTCTCAAAAATTTTTCTACATTCTATTGTATGCGGGGTGGGTTGTCAATACTGAAAAATCTGACTTAATATGTAACAGACTCTAAAGCCTTAAAGTCACAACAAAACCTAGATACTTTTCCGGTTTTCTTTTGTTTGTCATATATTTTATTTGCTTTGGCAATTACATCATCAATGATTTTCAAACAGAATATGTATTCTTTATTTAGTAAATCTTTATATTTACGCAATGTTTCTGTATCTGCCGGTTCTGGATTAATATTTACTCTGCTATAAACGCCATCTATAATGGGAATCATTTTTTTGACATCCATAACAGCCAGGATATGCTTTACATTTGTTGCATCAATGCTTACCCAAATATCATCTGTCCCCATACAGGATTTAGCCGCTGTTTCATATATTAAATAACAGTCGTTTTCAATATTTTTCCAAGCTTTATGCTTTTCCTTCGCAGAAGATAATGGAATAACATATTTCTTATCGTTTTTGTTTATTAGAATTCCAATATATGGCTTGTTTTCGTATCCGCACTCTTTATAATACACTTCAGAACATACATCGTGTAATTTTTTGAGATAAATTTGGTCAATATTGATAAAAGTCAAGTTTCCATCCAGTGTAAACATGCTGTACTCCTTTTTGTAAAAAAATATGGGAAGACTAAGCTTCCCATTCGTTAATGTTCATCTCTTTACGGACTGATTACCGAAGGTTAATGGAGACCTTCTTTAATGCTCATCTCTTTTATAGTTCAAAACTATAAGGCTAATGGAGACCTTTCTGTATCATTATAATATGCTAATTGACGAAAACTGTCAACCTCATATTACAATTTTAATGTTTCCGCATTTTTGCTTTTTATTCATTTTTTAAACGTTTTCAATGTGTCCGGAAGACATCATTTTTCTAATTCGGCTAATAAAAGTCCTATACAACCCACACATTTTATTGTAAAATAGTGATAATAACACGCAAGGAGAATTACATATGAACCCTTATTATCTGGCAGTGGATATTGGCGCTTCCAGCGGACGGCATATCTTGGGCACACTGGAAAACGGCAAGCTGGTTTTAGAAGAAGTATACCGCTTCGAAAACGGCATGATTCGTAACCAAAAAGGGCATTTATGCTGGGATATAGCGCATTTGCTTTCCCAAATTAAGCAGGGCCTTAAGACCTGCAAAGCCATGAACAAAATCCCTGTTACCATGGGAATCGATACCTGGGCGGTGGACTATGTGCTGTTAGATGGCAACGACAAGCCCATAGCGCCTGTATATGGCTATCGCGACCACCGCACCCAAAAAATGGACAAAAAAGTGTATGCAACCATAAGTCCGGAAGCCCTGTATGCAAAAACGGGCATTCAAAAGCAGCCCTTTAATACCATTTTTCAATTGATGGCAGAGGATAAACGCCTGGAACAGGCAAAGTCTTTGCTGATGATTCCCGATTATCTGCATTTTTGCCTGACTGGGAAAAAGGTACAAGAATATACCAACGGCACAACCACCCAATTGGTGGATGCCCAAACCAAGCAATGGGATTTCCAACTCATCGAAGCCCTAAACTTGCCAACCCACCTGTTCCAATCCCTACAACAGCCAGGCACTCTCATTGGAAATTTTTCCAAAGAAGTGCAGGAAGAAATAGGCTTTGATTGCCAAGTGGTATTACCGGCAACCCACGATACTGGGTCGGCTGTATTAGCGGTTCCTGCAAAAGAAGAAAACTTCCTCTATATCAGCTCCGGTACCTGGTCTTTAATGGGCACGGAACAATGGGAACCGAATTGCAGCGAGAAAAGCAGACAAGCCAATTTTACCAATGAAGGCGGATACGAAGGCAGATTTCGTTTTTTGAAAAATATTATGGGACTTTGGATGATTCAGTCCGTGCGGCATGAGCTGAACGACGCTTACAGTTTTGCACAGCTTTGCCAACTGGCAGAGGAAGCAGATGGTTTTTCATCTCGAGTGGATGTGAATGACCAAAGTTTTCTGGCGCCGGATAGTATGATAGAGGCGGTGAAGGCCTATTGCCGAAATACCAACCAGCCCATTCCCCAAACCGTAGGAGAATTGGCAGTGGTGATTTACAAAAGTCTGGCAGAAAGCTATGCCCAGACCGTAAAGGAAATTGAAGATTTGACAGGCATCAACTATCCAGCCATTTATGTGGTAGGGGGCGGCTGTAATGCAGATTATTTAAACCGCCTAACTGCCAAAGCCACAGGCAAGAAAGTGCTGGCAGGTCCGGCGGAAGCCACCGCTACAGGAAATCTAATGGCACAAATGTTACAACAAAAAATTTGGAATAGCGTAGAGACAGCCCGACAATGTGTACGGGATTCATTTGAAATCAAGGAGGTTGTTGAAAAATGATGGGACAGACATTACAACAAAGATATGCATGGGCAAAGGATTTGTATGCCCAAATTGGTATAGACACAGACGCAGCCATTGAAACATTAAGCAAAGTAGCCATTTCCATGCACTGCTGGCAGGGGGATGATGTAGGGGGATTTGACCAAGAAGGACCTTTGTCCGGCGGGATTCAGGCAACGGGAAATTATCCCGGAAAGGCAAGGACTCCGGAAGAACTCATGGCGGACATTGATGTGGCATTAAAGCTGATTCCGGGAACCCATAAAATCAATTTGCATGCAAGCTATGCGATTTTTGCACCGGGAGAATATGCAGACAGAGATGCGCTGGAACCAAAGCACTTTGCAAAATGGGTGGCATTTGCCAAAGAAAGAGGATTGGGATTGGACTTTAACCCGACCTATTTTTCCCATCCAAAAGCAGCGGACTTTACCTTGTCCAGCCCGGATGAAGCAATTCGCAAATTCTGGATTGACCACGGAAAGGCATGTATCCGCATTTCACAATATTTTGCAGAAGAACTGGGACAGCCCTGTATGATGAACATCTGGATTCCCGATGGTTATAAGGACATTCCTGCGGACAGATATTCCCCAAGAGCCAGATTTAAAGATTCTTTGGACCAGATTCTTTCTATTGATTATGACAAAGAAAAAGTGTTGGTTTGCTTGGAATCCAAAGTGTTTGGCATTGGCTTGGAATCTTACACCGTAGGTTCTGCGGAATTTTGTATGAACTATGCGGCCAACGCAGGGATTTTAAGCTTAATGGATAACGGACACTATCATCCTACGGAAGTGGTTTCCGACAAACTGTCCTCCATGTTGTTATTCTCTGACAAAGTGGCATTGCATGTAACTCGGGCAGTTCGTTGGGACAGTGACCATGTGGTGCGCTTGGACGACGAAACCAAAGAAATTGCCAAGGAAATTGTGGCCCACAAGGCTTTGGACAGAGTGTTAATCGGCCTTGACTATTTTGATGCCAGCATCAACCGAATTGCAGCATGGGTAATGGGTATGCGCAATATGCAAAAAGCACTGTTGGCAGCTTTGTTGCAACCTCACGACACCTTGATGGCATGGCAGAAAGAGGGCCGTATGACAGAATTGCTGGTATTACAGGAAGAACTGAAAACCTATCCTATGGAAGTGGTTTGGGAAGCATTTTGTGAAAAACACGGTGTACCTGCCAACCAAGATTGGTTTTTAACCGTGGAAGATTACGAAAATACTGTACTGAAAGGAAGAGTGTAACCATGAACGTGTTGGATGCTGCATTTATACAAGGATTTATTCGTATGTGTGAGGACGGGAATGCCCAAAATTGGCATGAACGAAACGGCGGAAACCTGACCTACCGCATGAAAGAAGATGAAATAGAGATGGTGAAAGAGAATTTTTCAACGGAACGACCCTTTACGCCCATTGGGACAGCGGTGCCAACTTTAGGCGGCACTTACTTTGTGGTGACCGGCTCCGGAAAATATTTCCGCAATGTGCCGTTGGACCCGGAGAAAAATATTGCCATCATCCAAATCGATGGGGCAGGCAGCAACTACCGCGTGGTTTGGGGCTTGTCCGACGGCGGCAGACCTACCAGCGAGTTGCCATCTCATTTAATGAATCACGCAGTAAAAATGGAAGCATCCGGTGGCAAACACAGAGTCATTTATCACTGTCACGCCACCAATGTGATTGCGTTGACATTTGTTTTACCTTTGACGGACGAAGCGTTTACCAGAGAACTGTGGGAAAGCGCTACGGAATGCCCTGTTGTTTTTCCTGCAGGGGTAGGTGTTGTGGACTGGATGGTACCGGGTGGCAGAGACATTGCAGTGGCAACCTCTGAATTGATGAAAAAATATGATGTGGCAATTTGGGCGCATCACGGTATGTTCTGCTCCGGGGAAGATTTTGATTTAACATTTGGTCTGGCTCATACAGTGGAAAAGGCTGCTGATATTTTGGTGAAAGTGCTTTCCATGACCGGAGCAAAGAGACAAACCATTACGCCGGAACAATTTAGAGCGTTAGCAAAAGATTTTAAGGTAGAATTACCGGAAGATTTTTTATATGAAAAATAAAGGAGCTCGCATATGAAAAAGAGACTGTTAGCAGTTTTGGCATTGGCCATTGTTATCTGTACGGTGGTAACCGGTTGCCAAGATCAACAAGGGGTAACGCCGGGAGATTCGGGAGAAACGGCAGAAACCAATCAATATACCCCCTATACCCAGGTGACCAAT